>NZ_JBQQBS010000109.1:0-16020 GCF_052245395.1 Streptomyces sp. 4N124 | reverse complement strand
GCGCCACCGAGACCGCCGTGGCCGCCGTGCACGACCGCGGACTGGTCTTCAACGACCTGCACCCGCTCAACATCATGCTCGCGCCGGACGACCGGACCGTCCGGCTGCTCGACTTCGAGGCCGCCACGCCCCTCGGCGAACACCGCGGCCAGACCATCGCCCACCCCGGTTTCGCCGCCCCCTCCGACCGCGAGGGCCACGACGTCGACCACTACGCCCTCGCCTGTCTGCGGCTCGCGCTCTTCCTGCCCATGACGTCCCTGCTCGTCGTCGACCGGGGCAAGGCCGCCCACCTCGCCGAGATCGCGGCCGACCAGTTCCCGGACCTGCCGCGACAGTTCTTGGACGAGGCGGTCCGCGTCATCACGGGCAAGCGGAAACCCGGCGCCGCACCCTGTCTCCCCGCCGATCCCGCGGGCCGGCCGGAAGGCCCCGCATCGATGGTGCGGGCGATCCTCCGCTCCGCCACCCCCGGCCGGGACGACCGGCTCCTGCCCGGCGACATCGCCCAGTTCGACGAGGCGGTCCGCGTCGTCACGGGTGAGCGGAAGCCCGGCGCCGCGCCCTGGTTCCCCGCCGATCCCGCGGGCCGGCCGGAAGGCCCGGGATCGATGGTGCGGGCGATCCTCCGCTCCGCCACCCCCGGCCGGGACGACCGGCTCCTGCCCGGCGACATCGCCCAGTTCGACGACGGCGGCGGCCTCGGCATGGCGTACGGCGCCGCCGGAGTCCTCTACGCCCTCGACGAGACGGGGCACGGGCGCTGGGAGGAGGGCGAGCAATGGCTCCTGGACCACACCGACCCGCCGCCCGACGGGACACCGCCCGGCTTCTACGACGGCCTGGCCGGGGTGGCGTACCTCCTCGACCGCCTCGGACACACCGGCCGTGCCCTCGATCTCATGGCCCGCGTCCTCGACGAGGAATGGCAGCGGCTCGCCCCCGGCCTGCACGGCGGACTCGCGGGCCTCGGCCTCACCCTTGACCAGATGGCCCGTACGACGGGGGAGCCGGGGCTGCGTGACCACGCGATGACGGCGGCCCGCATCCTCGCGGAACGGGACCACTCGGCGGGCAGGCGGGCGGGACTGCTGGACGGTGCGACCGGACCGGCGCTGTTCTTCCTGCGGCTGTACGAGTCCACCGGTGACGGCGGGCTCCTCGACCACGCGGCGTCCGCGCTCCGCGCCGACCTCGCCCGGTGCGTACGGGACGACACCGGCACCCTCGCCGTGGACGAGGGCTTCCGCACCATGCCGTACCTCGGGACGGGCAGTGTCGGCATCGGTACGGTCATCGAGGACTACCTCGCCCACCGCCCCGACGACGAGGAGTTCACCCGGGCCCGCAACGACATCGCGCCGGCGGCCCGGTCCCGGTACTACGCGCAGCCCGGCCTCTTCCACGGGCGCGCCGGGATGATCCTGCACCTCGCCCGAACCGGGGCGTCACGCACCGACCTGGAGGCGCAGACCGCCGCGCTCGGCTGGTACGCCATGCCGTACGAGGGCGAACTCGCCTTCCCCGGCGAGCAGATGATGCGGCTCTCCATGGACCTGGCCACCGGCACCGCGGGCTGCCTGCTCGCGCTCACCGCGGCCCGCCCCGGCCGCACCGTGGCGCTCCCCTTCCTTCCGCCGCTGCCCGCAGCGGCGGCACCCGGACCGGCCCGAGAAGGGTCGTGACACACACAACCGTCCCCAGGGAAAGGACGACCGACATGGCACTGCTCGACCTGCAGACACTCGAAGTCCCCGACGACGACGGCATGGACGGCGGCGGCGCGAACAGCAATCTCAGCGTCACCGGCTGCCCCGGCAAGAGCAGCCTGAGCCTGCTCAGCTGCTGAGATCGCGGCACCGCCTCCCCGCCGGCCCCGGACGGCCCCTCCCGCCGCCCGGGGCCGGTGCGATGCCGACGGAAGGTCGAGGCGGGCCAGGAGGGATCACATGTCTCAAGTCCCCGCCGCGCCACGGCGGTTCGTGCGGGACACCGTGCGGCAGGGCGCCGCGCCCGCCGCAGTCGTGCTCGTGGCCGGCGTGCTGCTGGCCGCCACCGGACTCGCCCTGCCCGCCGTGATCGGGCGGACCCTCGATCTGCTGCTGGCCGGACGGCACGGTGAGGCGGGCAGGTGGGTGACGCTGTGCGCCGTCCTCACCGCGGTCGCCGTCCTGGCCGGGGCCGTGGAGGGCATGGTGACCGCCAGTGGCAGCGCGGGAGCGACAGCCCGGATGCGCGGAACGGTGCTGCGGCATCTGCTCGATGCCGGGCCACGGGCGGGCGAACGGTTCGCGCACGGAGACCTCGTGGCGCGGCTCGTCGGCAACGCCGCCCAGGCCGGGACCGTGCCCGTGGCGCTCGCCGCCGCGCTGGCCGCCGTCGTCACACCGGTCGGCGGGCTGGTCGCCCTCGCCCTCACCGACCTCTTCACCGCCGGTGTGGTGCTGATCGGGATGCCCCTGCTCGTCCTGGTCCTCAAGGTCTTCGTCCGGACCTTCGGCGACCTCACCGCCCACTATCTGCGCGCCCAGGGCGAGATGGCCGGACGCCTCACGGAGGCGCTGCGCGGGGCTCGTACCATCGCCGCGGCCGGTACCCGCGAACGGGACGCGGCCCGTATCCTCGCGCCGCTGCCCGAACTGTCCCGGCAGGGACACCTCGTCTGGCGAATCATGGGCCGCTCCACCGCGCAGGCCTCCCTGCTCCTGCCCCTGCTCGAACTCGCCGTCCTCGTCGTCGCCGGACTCCGGGTCGCGGCCGGAGAACTGAGCGTCGGCGGTCTGCTGGCCGCCTGGCGGTACGCCGTCCTGGCCACCGGCGCCGGTGGGATCGTCGAAGAGCTCAGCGGCCTGATCCGCGGTCGCGGCGCGGCCCTACGGCTCGGCGAGGTGCTCGACCAGCCCGTCATGGAGTACGGCACGGTCCGCGAACTTCCGCCGGGCGACGGCACCGTGGAGTTCCGTGGCGTCACTCTGCGCCACGCGGGCCGGGAGGTGCTGCGCGGCATCGATCTGCGGCTGCCGGGCGGTACGGCGGTCGCCGTCGTCGGCCGCTCCGGCAGCGGCAAGTCGGCCCTGGCCGCACTCGCCGGGCGGCTCGCCGACCCCGACACGGGCACGGTCCTCCTCGACGGTGTCCCGCTCCCCGCGCTGACCCGTCGGGCACTGCGCCGCGAGACCGGGTACGCCTTCGCGCGGCCGGCCCTGCTCGGCGGCACCGTGGGCGGCACCATCGCCTTCGGTGCGTACGACCCCGGCGAGCGGGCCGTCGCCGACGCGGCCCGCGCCGCCTGCGCCGACGACTACGTGCGCCGGCTGCCCGACGGGTACGGCTCGGCCGTCGCCGACGCGCCGCTTTCCGGAGGGGAGGCCCAACGCCTGGGCCTGGCACGGGCGTTCGCCCACGCCGGGCGGCTGCTCGTGCTCGACGACGCCATGTCCAGCCTCGACGCCGTCACCGAACTGAAGGTGTCCCGCGCGCTCCTGCACGGCGGTGGCGCCCGCACCTGCCTGATCGTCGCCCACCGCGCCTCCACGGCCGCCCGCGCGCGGCAGGTGGTGTGGCTGGCGGACGGACGGGTCCGCGCGGTGGGAACGCACACGCAGCTGTGGCAACTCCCCTCCTACCGGGAGGTGTTCGCAGAGGAGACCGTCGATGCCTGAGACCGTCCGGGCGGTGCTTCCGCAGCTGCGCCGCGCGCCACGCGCCGTCGTACGGCTGCTCGCCTGGTCGGTCCTTGAGACCGCCCAGACCTTCCTGCTCGGGTACGCGCTCGCCCGTGCGCTCGACGACGGGTTCCTGCGGGGCGAACCCGGTACCGGGGTGCGCTGGCTCGCCGGGGCCGCGCTCGCGGTGGTGTTCGGGGCGTTCGGGACGGCCCGGGTCTACGCGGCGCTGGCCGGAATCGTGGAGCCGATGCGCGACGACCTCGTGTGCCGGATCGTGCACCGGGCGCTGCGGGACCCCGACGGCGCGGCGGTGTCCCGGCTGACCCATCAGGTGGAGATCGCCCGCGACACCCTGGCAGGCCTGCTGCTGGTCTCCCGCACCTTCCTGCTCACGGCCGCCGCGGCGCTGGCCGGTCTGCTCGCTCTGGCCCCCGTCCTGCTGCTGATCGTCGTACCGCCGCTGGTCGCCGGGCTCGCGCTGTTCGCGGCGACGCTACGGCCGCTGGCCCGGCGCCAGACCGCCTTCCTCGTCGCCGACGAAGCCGTCACAGCCGACCTGGACACCGCGCTGGCGGGGCTGCGGGACATCGCGGCAGCCGGCGCCCAGCCCCGGGTGGAAGCCGACGCCGCCCGCCGTATCGACGCGGAGCTGCGGGCGGCCCGTGCCCTGGCCCGCTGGGGAACACTCCGGGAGCTGGCCGTCGGGATCGCGGGCCGCCTGCCGGTCGTCCTGCTGCTGGCGAGCGCCCCCTGGCTGCTCGGCCACGGCGTCACCCCCGGCGCCCTGGTCGCCGCCCTCGCCTATCTCACCCAGTCCCTGCTCCCCGCCCTGCAGAGCCTCGTCCTGTCCCTCGGCACCTCCGCCGCCCGCCTCGCCGTCGTCCTGAACCGCCTGACCCCCGAGGGCACGGAGGAAGCCGTGTCACGGCTTCCCCACGCCAACCTTCCGCCCGACCGGGGAACGCCCGGTACCGCGGCTTCCTGGCCCGCCGTCTCGTTGCGCGGCCTCACCTTCGCCTACGGGTCTCATGCCGAACCGGTGCTGCGCGGCCTGGACCTCGATCTGGCTCCGGGCGGGCATCTCGCGGTGGCCGGGCCCAGTGGGATCGGGAAATCCACGCTGACCGCGCTGATCGCGGGGGTGCTGGAACCGGACCGGGGCGAGGTGCGGTTGTCGGGCGTGCCGGTGGGCGGGGGGAGGCCGGAGGCGTCGGCGGCCCTGCGGGTGCTCGTGCCTCAGGAGGCGTACGTGTTCACGGGGACAGTGCGCGAGAACATCGCCTATCTGTGTCCCGAGCCGCCCCCCGATGCCGCCGTCCTGGCCTCGTGCGCCGCCGTCGGGGCGGACGGGCTCGTCGCCCGCCTGGGCGGGCCGGACGGGCAGGTGGATCCCGGGTCCCTGTCCGCCGGGGAACGGCAGCTGCTGGCGCTGGCGCGGGCCCATCTCGCCCCGGCGCCCCTCGTCCTGCTCGACGAGGCGACCTGCCATCTCGATCCCGCGGCCGAGGCGCGTGCGGAGCGTGCGTTCGCCGGGTGCGGGCGGGAGCGGGCCGGGGGCGCCCTGGTCGTCGTCGCCCACCGCATCAGCTCGGCACGCCGCGCCGACCGCATCCTGGTGATGGACGGCGCGCACACCGACTGCGGTACGCACGAGGAACTGCTCGCACGGTCCGCCCTCTACCGCGATCTCGCGGGGAGCTGGGCCGAGGGGTCACACCCAGCCCTCTGCCCGGCAGATCCGGATGGCGTCGATGCGGTTGCGGGCCCCGGTCTTGCGGGTGATGGCCGCCATGTAGTTGCGCACGGTCCCGTTGGACAGATGGAGGTTGCTCGCGATCTCCGCGAACGAGGCGCCCGCGGCGGCCAGTGACAGCACGGTCAACTCCCGCTGCGTCAGCGGCATCTGTGCGGCCTGGAGGAAGGTGAAGCCGAGCGAGGTGTCGACGAATCGCTCACCTTTGGCGACGGCCCGGACGGCGGTCACCAACCGCTCCGGCGATCCCTCCTTGTTGACGTAGCCAAGGGCTTGCGCCTCGACCGCCCGTCTCAGTGGGCCCGGTCTGTTCGCGGTGCCGAGCACCAGCAGCCGGCAGGGTCCGGGATCCGGAGGGGGCCGGTCCGGGGTGCCGAGCCGCAGCGGCAGCTCCTCCAGCGGGGGCATGTCGTACGGGTCGGAGCAGTTCAGGTCCGCCACGCACACGTTCGGGGACAAGGACCGCACACGCTTCGGCGCCATGTGCCACGGCGCGTCGAAGACGTCCAGGTCCCATTCCCGCGCCAGCCAGTCCGCGAGCGCCGAGCGCAGGAGACACTCGTCGTGCACCAGGAGTACCCGGATCACGTCCCGCTCCTTCGGTCCCGTGGTTCCGTGTACCGGTCGCTTCGTCCGGTGTGCTGCTCTCCATCCTGGCGGGCGGTTACCCGGGGCGTCGGCGAACATGGGCCCAAATCTGGACATGCAAAGGGAGACGGGGAGTTGAGCGGTTCTCCGGGCGGCTCCCCGGGCGGTCCGGTCGTCAGGCCTGTTCGGTCGTCAGGTCGATCAGCCTGCACACCGTCTCGATGTCGATCTTCACCTGGGCGATCGACGCACGGCCCGAGAGCCAGGTGATCAGCGCCGAGTGCCAGGTGTGCTCGATGACGCGGACGGCGGAGAGCTGCTCGGGCGTGGGGTTCTCCAGGCCCATCGCGTCCAGGATGATCACGGTCGTCTGCCGGGACACCTGGTCGACCTCGGGCGAGACACTGCGGTCCGCGAAGGTGAGCGCGCGGACCATCGCGTCGGCGAGATGCGGCTCGCGCTGCAAGGCGCGGAACGCCCGCATCAGGGTCTCCGCGACCCGCTCCGCCGCCGTCTCCCCGGCCGGCGGCTTCTTCCGCAGCGTGCCGTGCATGTGCTCCAACTGGTCCTGCATCGTGGCGACCAGCAGATGCACCTTGGACGGGAAGTACCGGTACAGCGTGCCGAGCGCCACCTGCGAGGACTCCGCGACCTCCCGCATCTGCACCGCGTCGAAACCACCCCGGCTCGCCAGCTGCGCGCTCGCGTGCAGGATGCGACGACGGCGTGCCTCCTGCCGCTCGGTGAGGGGCGGGGAGGCGGGGTGCGAGGTACTGGCGTCCGCAGGCATGGGTCCCGTTCCGTGACAGTCCGTGAGGGCGTGCGATCAGACAGCATGGCAGGCTCGACGCGGTTGCGCCGTCGTGGCGTGAATCACCTGATCCTCCGCTCACAGTGGCCCTACCTGCCGGTAGATTCAGAGCCTCTTGAACGATCAAGTCTGAAACTTGTTCTAGATTAGCGTCCCGGCGTAATCTCGCGGGACAGTGCGTGGAGAAGGGGGCCCAGAGTGACCGCTGAGGCCAGTCAGGCGGGGTCCGAGGAGGATCCGGCAGCCGACGGCGGGCGACCGCTCCGTATCGCGCTCCTCACCTACAAAGGGAACCCGTTCTGCGGCGGCCAGGGCGTCTACGTACGACACCTCTCCCGCGAACTCGCCCGCCTCGGTCACCGCGTCGAGGTCATCGGCGCCCAGCCGTATCCGGTCCTGGACGAGGGCTACGACGACCTGAGTCTCACGGAACTCCCCAGCCTCGACCTCTACCGCCACCCCGACCCGTTCCGGAACCCCAAGCTCGGCGAGTACCGCGACTGGGTCGACGCGCTCGAGGTCGCGACGATGTGGACCGGCGGCTTCCCCGAACCCCTCACCTTCTCCCTGCGCGCCCGACGCCATCTCCGCGCCCGGCGCGGCGAGTTCGACGTCGTCCACGACAACCAGACGCTGGGCTACGGCCTGTTGGGCGACGTGGGCGCGCCCCTCGTCACCACCATCCACCACCCGATCACCGTGGACCGCCGCCTGGAACTGGACGCGGCCGAGGGCTGGCAGCAGCGATGGTCCAAGCGCCGCTGGTACGGCTTCACCCGCATGCAGAAGCGTGTCGCGCGCCGCCTGCCGTCCGTGCTCACCGTCTCCGGTACGTCCCGCCAGGAGATCATCGACGATCTCGGCGTCCGCGAGGACCGCATCCACGTCGTCCACATCGGCGCCGACACCGACCTGTTCGCGCCGAATCCCTCTGTACCGCAGGTGCCGGGGCGGATCGTGACGACATCGAGTGCGGACGTGCCGTTGAAGGGCCTCGTGTTCCTGGTCGAGGCGCTGGCGAAGGTCCGTACGGAACACCCCGACGCGCACCTCGTCGTCGTGGGCAAGCGCCCAGAGGAGGGGCCGGTCGCCCAGGCCGTCGAGCGGTACGGCCTCGAAGGCGCCGTCGAGTTCGTCAAGGGCATCTCCGACGCCGAACTCGTCGACCTGGTCCGCTCCGCCCAGGTCGCCTGCGTGCCGTCCCTCTACGAGGGCTTCTCCCTCCCCGCCGCCGAGGCGATGGCCACGGGGACGCCGCTGCTCGCCACGACCGGCGGCGCGATCCCGGAGGTCGCCGGACGCGACGGAGAGACCTGCCTCGCGGTACCGCCGGGCGACTCGGGCGCGCTGGCCTCCGGCCTGAACCGGCTGCTCGGTGACCCGGAGTTGAGAGCACGGCTGGGTCGCGCCGGCCGTGAGCGCGTGCTGAAGCACTTCACCTGGGCACGGGCCGCCGAGGGAACGGTGTCCCGCTACCGCGAGGCGATGACTGGCTCCGCAGTCACGCTTCCCGGACGCTCCGCCGCCGCAGCGACGAGCCAGGCCGCCCAGGTGACCGCAGCCGCAGAAGCTGTTGACGTTGTACCCGATCCCGAAAGCAGGGCCACGTGCTGACCGTCGACTTCTCCCGGTTCCCGCTCGCCCCCGGCGACCGTGTGCTGGACCTCGGCTGCGGTGCCGGCCGGCACGCGTTCGAGTGTTATCGGCGGGGTGCGCAGGTCGTGGCGCTCGACCAGAACGCCGAGGAGATCAGCGAGGTCGCGAAGTGGTTCGCGGCGATGAAGGAGGCGGGGGAGGCACCGGAGGGGGCCACCGCGACCGCCATGGAGGGCGACGCCCTCGCGCTGCCCTTCCCGGACGAGTCCTTCGACGTCGTGATCATCTCCGAGGTGATGGAGCACATCCCGGACGACAAGGGCGTACTCGCGGAGATGGTGCGGGTGTTGAAGCCCGGCGGGCGGATCGCGGTCACCGTCCCCCGCTACGGCCCCGAGAAGGTCTGCTGGGCCCTGTCCGACGCCTACCACGAGGTCGAGGGCGGCCACATCCGCATCTACAAGGCGGACGAACTGGTCGGGAAGATCAAGGAGGCGGGGCTCAGGCCGTACGGCAGTCATCACGCCCACGCCCTCCACAGTCCCTACTGGTGGCTCAAGTGCGCGTTCGGCGTCGACAACGACAAGGCGCTGCCGGTCAAGGCGTACCACAAGCTGCTGGTCTGGGACATCATGAAGAAGCCCCTGGTGACGAGGGTCGCCGAGCAGGCGCTGAACCCGCTGATCGGCAAGAGTTTCGTGGTCTACGCGACCAAGCCCCACCTCCCGCGTCTCGCCGAAGCCGAGGTGGCCGCCAAGTGACCACCCCCCGGACAGAACACCTCGTCCTGCCCGGGGTCCTCACCGCAGAGGAGGCCGCCGCGACCGTCGCCGGCATCCTCGCCGTGCAGCGGGAGGACGGCGCGATCCCGTGGTTCCGGGGGCATCACCTCGACCCGTGGGACCACGTCGAGGCGGCGATGGGCCTGGACGCGGCCGGTGAACACGAGGCCGCCGAGCGGGCGTACCTGTGGCTGGCGGCCCACCAGAACGAGGACGGCTCGTGGTACGCCGCGTACCACGACGGCGATCCCGGCGCGGTCACCGACCGGGGCCGCGAGACGAACTTCGTCGCCTATGCGGCCGTAGGCGTCTGGCACCACTACCTCGCGACCGGCGACGACACGTTCCTGGACCGCATGTGGCCCGTCGTCCACGCGGCGATCGAGTTCGTGCTGTGCCTCCAGCAGCCGGGCGGGCAGATCGGCTGGAAGCGCGAGGACGACGGTACGGGCGTGAACGACGCGCTGCTGACCGGGAGTTCGTCGATCCATCAGGCGCTGCGCTGTGCGCTCGCCATCGCCGAGCAGCGTGAAGAGCCGCAGCCGGACTGGGAGTTGGCGGTCGGCGCGCTGCGGCACGCGATCCGCCGGCACCCCGAGCGGTTCCTCGACAAGGACCGCTACTCGATGGACTGGTACTACCCCGTGCTGGGCGGCGCGTTGACGGACGCGGAGGCCAAGTCCCGGATCGAGGCGGACTGGAACCGCTTCGTCGTGCCCGGCCTCGGGGTGCGCTGCGTCGTCCCCAACCCGTGGGTGACGGGCGGAGAGTCGGCCGAACTCGCCCTGGCGCTCTGGGCGATGGGCGAGTCCGACCACGCGCTGGACATCCTCCAGTCGATCCAGCACCTGCGGGACCCGGAGACCGGCCTCTACTGGACGGGCTACGTCTTCGAGGACCGCACGGTCTGGCCCCGCGAGCTGACCACCTGGACAGCCGGCTCCCTTCTCCTCGCGGTCGCCGCTCTGGGCGGCCACGAGGCCACGTGCGCGGTGTTCAGCGGGGACCGCTTGCCGCGGGGGCTGGACCCGGATTGCTGTGGCTGAGCTGTGCGTGGTGCTTCGTCTGCGGGCCGGTGGGGGCTGGTCGCGCCCACGCGGCGGAGCCGCAAATTGATACAGCCCCGCGCCCCTTCGGGGCGCTCTCAGTGCTTGCTGATTCGGCCGGCCAGGGCGTGTCCCACGAACAGGTACACGACCGCCGCGAGGCCGTAACCGCAGACGACCCTCGCCCATTGCTCGTCGAAGGTGAACAGGTCATGGGACCAGCCGGCAAGCCAGCGGGCCGCGTCGTGGATGAACTGCACGAAGTCGTTCGCGCCGTTCGCGTCCAGCAGGTACATCAGGATCCACAGCCCGAGGATGGCGGCCATGACGTCCGCGACGAGGGCGATGACCCTCCCGGCCTGATTGGAGCCAGAGGTAGGAGACATACCTTGCGGATTGCCCTTGAACCCTGAATCAAACCAAGTCGGACGCCGTTAACCCCTCGTTCCACCGGAATCGGCCCTACCAGGGGCTTGTGTTAGAGATGATCATCGATGATCCTGCCCCGGAGAGGGCAGGAGAGCCGGTGTCCGCAGCAGACAGACCGCACGCCACATCCGAAGCCGACAGACCACGCGCCGCAGCGGAACCACGGCTGGCCACCCGAAGCAGGGCACGCCGCCGCCGGCGCTTACCCCTCCACGTCGCCATCGCACTGCCACTCGCCCTGACCGGACTGATCGCCCTGCTCGTCACGGGCAACGCACTGCGCCCCTTCGACCGCGTCATCACCCTCCACTCCCTCATGGCCTCCAAGTCCGACTACTTCAAAGACCCCGAAGTACAGCGGCTGTTGCTGAAGCACGGCATCCGCGTCGACATCAAACGGCTCGGCTCCCGCGGTATCGCCGAACAGTCCCTGGACGGCATGGACGTGGTCTTCCCGTCCGGCCAGCCCGCGGCCAAACTGATCCTCAACCGGCAGAATCGATCGGTGGATTCGGCACGTCCCTTCGTCACACCGCTGGCGCTCGGCACGTTCCGGCAGTACGCCGAGACCTTGGAGCAGGTGGGCGTGGCCACCGCGCAGCCGACGACGGACGGCGGCAAGACGCTCTACTACGACCTGAACATGCCCAAGTTCATGGACCTGCTCGACGGCCTGCACGAGGGACGCGCGATGGCCCACCAGGACAAGGACGGGATCAAGGAACGCGCCGACACCTGGAACGGCATCGGCTTCGACAAGACAGGCAACGGACGAAGCAACGGCAACCGCGTCCTGGTCCGCACCTCCGACGTCTGCGAGTCCAACTCCGCGGGCAGTTACCTCAGCATCCTCGCCTTCGTGGCGAACGGCGACAGCACACCGGGTGCGGACGAGAACGACAAGGACGCCATCAAGGAGGCCGAGGAGGTCGCCCGGAAGATCAAGCCCCTCATCACCCTCCAGGGAATGTGGGACGACGAACAGGCCGACAGCTACTTCTCCGACGTCGGCGACACCGTCCCCATCGCCCTGATCTACGAGCACCAGTACCTGGCCCACCAGATCGACCACGTGAGCAAGAAGAAGCAGCGCGATTCCCTCCGCGTCCTGCTCTACCCCTCTCCCTCCGCCCTCACCAAGCCGCAGCTCATCTCCCTCAGCGAGCAGGGAGACCGGCTGGTCGAGCTCATCAAGGAGGACCGCGACCTGCGTCGACGCGCCATCGAACTGGGCTTCCGCGTCCGGGCCTCCGGCGAGGACGGCACCGGCAAGCAACTCGACACGTATCTGCGCGAGCACGGGATACAGGCGCCGGTGGACAACCCCGACCAGACCGCGATGTACGAGCCCGACCTGGAGGTCCTGGAGCGGATCATCGATGACGTCGGCGGGTGCTCGCCGCCCGAACGGGACACCCCATGAACCGGTACGCCCGCACCCTCACCGCCTCCCTCACCCTCACCCTGGCCCTCCTCGCCACCCTCACGTCCTGCACCACGGGCGAGGAGGACGTCACCCTGCGGGTCCTCGCCAGTCCCGAACTGGCCGATCTGGAACCTCTGTTGGGTGAGCTGAAGGACGACACCGGCGTCGAGCTGGAGATGGACTACCAGGCCACGGCCGATCTCGCGGGCGCCCGGAAGCCGTCGTACGATCTGGCCTGGCCCACCTCCGACCGCTCCTTCCTGCTGCGCCTGGAGGACTCCGGCGAGCGGGCCACCCGGCCCGAGTCCACCCCGATCATGCGCTCGCCGGTGGTGGTCGGCCTCACCCCCGAGGCCGCCGATGCCCTGAAGGCGAAGGTGCCCGGCGGACGGCTGTCGTGGGCGGACCTCGCGGACGCGGCGGCCGACGGGACCCTGCGGTTCGGGATGGCCGACCCGCGGCGCAGCGACACGGGGCGCGCGGCCCTCGTCGGCGTCGCCACGGCGGCGGCGGGGACGGGCAGTGCGCTGCGCGAACAGGACGTCTCCTGCGACCGGTTGCGCGGTTTCCGCTCGGGCCAGACCCTCACCGGCGCCAGCTCGCGTGAGCTGGTCGACGCCTACGTACGGAATCAGAACCACGCCGGCGCGCTGATCGCGCACGAGTCCGAGCTGCTGTCCCTGAACGCCACGGACAAGCTGCGCGAGCCGCTCCAGATCGTGCACCCCGAGGACGGCATGGTGCTGTCCGACTTCCCGCTGCTGCTCCTCAACTCCGATCAGCGAACCGCGTACCGAAAGGTGGTCGACTGGCTGCTGAGCGCCGACACGCAGCACAAGCTGATGAAGCGCACCTGGCGCCGCCCCGTCAACCAGGACGTCACGCCCGCCCAACCCCTCCAGACACCGGTCGGCAACGCGCTCGCCTTCCCCGACCGGCTGTCCATCGTCGAGCGACTCGTCGCCGACTACGGCGATCCTGCGAGCGCCACCACCGATCAGGTGGTGTTCCTGCTCGACTTCTCCACCTCCATGCGCGGCGAGCGGATCACCGACCTGCGCGCCGCCTTCGCCGGCCTCAGCGGCGCCGACCCCACGTCCACCGGGAAGTTCGCCCGCTTCTACCGGGGCGAGCACCTCACAGTCGTACGATTCGGCGGCAGCGTCCTTCAGGAGCGCACGGTGACCGTGCGCGGGGACGCAGATCTCCGCACCCTCGACAAAGTGGTGGCCGCCGACGACTTCGACGACGCCACCGCCGTCTGGTCGGCCCTCGACCGCGGCTACCGCATCGCCGCGGCGGCCGTGAAGGAGGCGCCCGAACGGCCCGTGTCCATCGTGCTGATGACGGACGGCGAGAGCAACGCGGGCATCGGCTATGCAGAGTTCCTGCGCCGCCACTCCCGGCTCGGGTCCGACGCACGCGAAGTGCCCACCTTCCCCGTCCACTTCGGCGAGGCCGACGCCGGTGCGCTCAAGAAGGCGGCGACCGCGACCGGTGGCCGCATGGTCGACGCCAACGTTTCCTCACTCTCCGACGCTTTCAAGGAGATCCGTGGGTGTCATTGACAGTCAGTGGTGGAGCATGCGGTGGCCATGGATGGTCGTCTGGCTCCTGACGGCGGCCTGCTTCGCCGTCGTCGTCCAGTACGTGCTGGCGCGCTGGATCGTGGCGCGCCGAGTACGCCGGCAGGGTGGCGGGACGGTCTCCGGCCTGTGCATCTACCTGCACGAGACCCGGGTCGAGGGCGTCGCGGACTTCCTCGGTATACCGAAGGCCGACATGAACGTGTCCCAGGAGACCAGCCTCTCCAGAGGCTTCGGGGTGTTCAGCAGGTTCACCGTCGGCGGTGGCAACGTCAACCGCGAGGCGAGCACGGCGACCCGTACCGAGTACTGGGAGCCCAACACCCCCATGAAGACCATCCGCCTCATCATGGACCGGCTCCGGGAGCGGGACATGGTGGTGGACGCCGACCTCACGACCGGAAAACTCGTCCCCACCGCAGCCCTCGCCAACGATCTGCGGGGCACCGACGACGAACACAGCGCACCGCTGACCGCCGTCAGACCGCCGGCCTACGTCTCCGTCTCCGGCATGTTCACGCTCCGCAGACTGGACGGCGACCACGTCGTCCTGCGCGCCCGCTACGGAAACCTCATGCCACCCGCGCATGTGCAGATCACCTGCGAGGAGTCCTGGGTCCGCGAGGAGTTCGGGGTGGACAGCTACGCGGAGGACGAGGAGTTCGCGGCGACCTGCCTGGGCAGGGTGCGCACCTGGAACGCCGCGACGCGCGTCCTCACGCTGAACCCGGTGTCCATCTTCCAATGACCACGGGTTGAGCAGTGACTACGAGTTGAGCTCGGCCAGCACCCGCAACGACCGCCGGTCCGGTGCCAGCGCCAGCAAGTCCGTCACCGGCCCCTTCCGCCACAACTCCAGCCGCTCGGCGATCCGTTCGCGCGGCCCGACGAGGGAGATCTCGTCGGCGAAGGCGTCCGGAACGGCGAGTACGGCCTCCTCCCGCCGCCCCTCCAGGAACAGCCGCTGAATCCGCCGCGCCTCCTCCTCGTACCCCATCCGCGCCATCAGATCGGCGTGGAAGTTGCGGGAGGCGTGGCCCATGCCGCCGATGTAGAAGCCGAGCATCGTCTTGACGGGGAGGAGCCCTTCGGCGAGGTCGTCACAGACGTGCACCCGGGCCAGGGGGGCGACGAGGAAGCCCTCGGGAAGGTCGGTCAGCGACGCCTCGTACGCCTCGGGGCGGGTCGGCGACCAGTACAGCGGCAGCCAGCCGTCGGCGATCCGGGTCGTCTGCGCGACGTTCTTCGGCCCTTCCGCGCCGAGCAGGACGGGGAGTTCGGCGCGCAGGGGATGGGTGATGGGCTTGAGGGGCTTACCGAGCCCGCAACCGTCCTCGCCCCGATAGGGAAGCGAGTGAAATCGCCCGTCGAGCGCGACGGGGGCTTCGCGGCGCAGGACCTGGCGTACGACATCGACGTACTCCCGGGTCGCGGTCAGCGGCGACTTCGGGAACGGACGGCCGTACCACCCCTCCACCACCTGCGGTCCCGACAGCCCCAGCCCGAGCATCATCCGCCCACCGGAGAGATGGTCGAGAGTCAGCGCATGCATGGCGGTGGTGGTGGGCGACCGCGCCGCCATCTGCGCAACGGCCGTACCCAGCTTGATCCTCGACGTCTGCGCGGCGATCCAGGTGAGCGGCGTGAAGACGTCCGACCCCCAGGACTCCGCCGTCCATACGGAGTCATACCCGAGCCGCTCGGCTTCCTGGGCGAGCGGCACATGGTCGGAGGAGGGGCCACGCCCCCAGTAGCCAAGTGCGAGACCGAGCCGCATACGCTGCTCCTCCTGACGGCGTGTCAGTTGTTCTTCAGGGGCTGCGACTGTACGACAACGGCCCCTCACCGGGAAGGGTGAGGGGCCGTCGTACGGCTACTTACCGGTCTCAGCCGCGCTGAATCCCGGAGGTGTCCTGCAGCACACCCCGACGGCCGTCCTGCGTCTGCGCGACCAGCCCCGGACCGCGCTGCTCGACGGCCAGGTACCAGGTCCCCGGCGCGAGTTCGGCGATCGGCTGCTGCGAACCGTCCTCCGCGAACAGGGGGCGCGGCACGGGCACGGCGAACCAGAACGGCGAGAAGTCCCCACCGGGCTGCGGTTGGGGGGCCTGCGGCTGCGGAGCCTGCGGCTGCTGGGCACCGTAGGGCTGGCACGGCTGCGGCTGACCACCGTAGGGCTGACCCGGCTGACCTGGCTGACCCGGCTGCGGGGCGCCCGCGCCCGGGTAGCCGTAGCCGCCGGGGGGCTGGGCGCAGTAGGGCTGGGGGGCGGCGGGGCGGGGGGCCGGGAGGAGGGCGGCTTGGGGGGCGGGGACCAGGGGAGTGGCGACGGCGC
>NZ_JBQQBS010000108.1:0-16097 GCF_052245395.1 Streptomyces sp. 4N124 | reverse complement strand
GGTGTCCGGGTCCACGGCCGCCGTCACGATCCCGGCGCCCCCGGCCGCCGTGAACGACCCGATGAAGGCCCGCCGCTGCCGCCTGCCGCCGTCTGCCACCGCTGTCCCCTCTCGGTGCCCTGTGTTGTCGGGGGTGACGCTAGCAGTCGATCACGATCGGTCTAGACCAAATCCGGGGCCGCCGGGGATCTCACGCTCCGACGAGCGGCGAGCGCGACGGCGCCCGCAGCGGCTTCGCGAGGTCCGCGAGGGCCCGCTCCACGCCATGCAGGTGGGCCAGCGCCGGCTCCGTCGCGGTGGCCTCGATGGCGGACTCGGGGATGACGCCACCGTCGGTGAGCGCTTCAACGGCAGTCTCGACACGCCAGCAGGCAGCGGCGAGGCGTGCGTCGTGCGAAGCCTCGGGGTCGGCGGCGACGGCGGCCAGGCCGCGGATCTCCCGGGCGCAGTCGTCGAGCAGGGCGAGCACCCGGCGGGCGCGCCGCTTGCGGCCGAGCATCGGGTTGAGCGGGTGGACGAGCGGGGCGACCGAGAGCCGTACGCGGCCGAGCAGCTGCTCCAGTTCGGCCACCCGGGCGGTCGGGTCGGCGCCCTCGTTTCCGGCGAGGCGGGCGGCGGCCTCGGCGGTGCAGGCGTGGACGCAGCGCAGGGCGCGCCGGATCCAGGCGTCGGTGACGGTGTGGGTGGTGACGGGCAGCACGAAGAGCACGGCCAGGACGGCACCGAGCGCGCCCACGCCGGTCTCCGCGAACCGCAGCGCGAGCAGCGCGGGATCGAGGACGCCCAGCAGGCCGTAGAGCAGCTCGGCGAGCACCGTCACGCAGAGCATCATCCAGGTGTACGACACGGCGGCCGTGTAGAAGATGCCGAAGACGCAGGCGGCGAGGAGGACGGCCGTGGGGACGGCGGCCCCGTGCAGGGGGACCGCGACGAGCAGGCCGAGGCCGATGCCGATCACGGTGCCGAGGACGCGGCGGAAGCCCCGGACCAGGGTCTCGCCGCGCGAGGTGGTGTTGACGAAGACCCACCAGGTGGCGCCGACGGCCCAGTACCAGCGCTCTCCGGAGAGCAACTGGCCCACGACGAGGGCGAAGCCCGCGCCGGCGGTCGCCTGGATCGCCTGGCGGGTGGTCACGCGGGCCAGGCCGGTGCCGGACGGCGGGGCGGGCGCGGGGGCCGGGGGCAGCCGGCGCTCGTAGCACCACAGCCCGAAGCGGACCGCCGAGGCGGTGAGGACGGAGAGGAGGACGGCGGCGTACAGCTCGGGCAGCTGCCTGGGGGTCGCGTGCAGGAACTGCGCCACGAAGTAGGTCATGAACGCGAACACGCCGAGGCTGTGTCCGCGCGGGCCCCAGCGACGTGCGTACACGCCCGCGCCGACCACGGCGAGGAAGGTGAGGTCCCGGGCCACGGGCTGGTCGTGCAGCTCGGCCGCGGCGGCGAGGACGGGCAGGCCGACGGCAGGCAGCAGCACGGTGGTGACCGCCTGCCCGCGGACGGTGGCGTCGGTGACGGTGAACAGGGCGAGCAGCGCGGCGAGGCCGCCGGTGACGGCACCGGCGAGCGAGTGGCCGGCCAGGCCGCAGACGACGACCGCGAGGCCGACGCCGAGCACGGCCCGGGTGGCGAAACGCAGCCGCAGCCGCCCCGGGTCCGGAGCCATGAACACCCTCTTCAGCACTGCTTCCCGCCCCCTTGGACAACGGCACGAAAAAGGCGCCGCGGGATCCGCAGCGCCATCGACGGGTTCATTGCAGCATCAAGGCGCATCCTGGCTCAAGTGGTGCTTGGAATGCTGGACCATTGGCACAGACATATCGGATCCGGCTCGTCCATCGACGAGCCAACGGACCAGGAACGAGGAGACTGACCGCCATGGCCGTGGACGAGCTCGACACCCGCATCCTGCGGCTGCTGCTGGAGCAGCCCCGGACGAGCGTGCGTGAGTACGCCCGTATCCTCGGCGTCGCCCGCGGGACGTTGCAGGCCCGCCTGGACCGGTTGGAGCGGGACGGTGTGATCACCGGGACCGGCCCGACGCTCTCCCCCGCCGCGCTCGGCCATCCGGTGCTGGCGTTCGTGCACATCGAGGTCACGCAGGGCCATCTCGACGACGTGGGCGATGCGCTGGCCGCCGTACCGGAGATCGTGGAGGCCTTCTCGATCACGGGCGGCGGGGATCTGCTGACCCGGGTGGTGGCGCGGGACAACGCGCACCTGGAGGACGTGATCCAGAAGCTGATCAGCCTGCCGGGCGTCGTCCGCACCCGGAGCGAGGTGGCCCTGCGTGAACGCGTTCCGCACCGGCTGCTGCCGCTGGTCGAGTCGATCGGCCGCGCGGCAGGGAAATGACGGTTGGCATCCTGGACCCATGAACAATCTCGGCCCCACCGCGGTCATCTTCGATCTCGACGGAACGCTCGTGGACAGCGAGCCCAACTACTTCGAAGCGGGCCGTCGGGTCCTCGCCGAGCACGGCGTCCCGGACTTCACCTGGGCGGATCACGAGCGGTACGTCGGGATCAGCACGCAGGAGACGGTGGCGCTGTGGAAGGAGCGATACGGCTTGCGCGCGTCGGTCGCCGAGCTGCTCGCCGCGAAGAACCGTGCCTATCTGGAGCTGGCCCGCAGGGCCACGCGCGCGTACCCCGAGATGCGCACGTTCGTGGAGCTACTGGCCCGTGCGGGCGTGCCCATGGCCGTGGCCTCGGGTTCGTCACCCGAGGCCATCGAGGCGATCCTGGCCGGCACCGGCCTGGACGCCCGGTTGCGCACCGTCGTGTCGGCCGACGAGGTCGCTCGCGGCAAGCCCGCCCCCGATGTCTTCCTGGAGGCGGCCCGCCGGCTCGGCGCGGCCCCGGCCGACTGTGTGGTCCTGGAGGACGCGGCACCGGGTGCCGCCGCGGCCCAAGCGGCCGGGATGCGCTGCATCGCCATCCCGTATGTCGCCGCGCAGGCCGACGCCCCGGAGTTCGCGACCGCGGGGCTGCTCCTGCGCGGCGGTCAGAAGGAGTTCACGGCACGGGCTGCGTACGAGTGGCTCACGCGCTAGCGCTCCGCTGGAAGTCCGGTGCGTCGACCGCGGGTCCGTCGTGGCTGGTCGCGCCCGCGCGGCGGAGCCGCATATTGACACAGCCCCGCGCCCCTTTCGGGGCGCGGTGCCGCACCGGACTTCACCATGGCCGCTCGGCTGTCCAACCGCTCAGGGCCGCGCTTCGTACCGCGGTTTCGGGGCGGGCTGGATGTTCTGGTTGAGGCGGAAGACGTTGTCCGGGTCGCGGTCGGCCTTGATGCGGGCCAGGCGGTCGTAGTTGCCGCGGTAGCTCGCGCGGACCCGCTCCTGGCCCTCGTCCATCATCATGTTCACGTAGGCGCCGCCCGCCGAGTGCGGGTGCAGGGCCTCGAAGTAGTCGACGGTCCACCGCTTGACGAGGTCGGCGTTGGCCGGGTCGGGGTCGACGCCCGCGTAGACGGAGGCCCAGCGGGCCTCGCGGTAGGCCCAGGGGGTGTCCGTGGGCCCGACGTCGTGGGCGGCGCCGTCGATCGGGTAGAGGTGCATCGTCGACTGCATGGTGGGCACCTCGGCGCCGAACTTGGCGTGGAGTTCGACGGCCTCGTCCGGGATGTTGTTGACGAAGTCGGCGCGCCAGTACCACTGGTGGCCCGGCGGGTAGAGGCCGTCGAACATGGACTGCAGGTCGGGGTGGGGCATCGGGCCGGGCGCGTGCAGCAGGGGTGTCGGCAGGGCGTCGAGCAGCGGGGCCATCTCGCGGGCGGCGGCCTCGGTGTCGTCGCCCGTGTAGCACCACACGACGCCGGCGATCTTGCGCAAGTGGAGTTCCTCGGGGAACGGCGGGGCCGGCGGGACCGTTCCGTGCAGGAAGAAGCCGTTGAGTTCGCGGGGTGCGTTCGGCAGGAAGTCCCGGTAGGCGGTGAGGACTTCGGCGCTGATCTCGACGGGCCAGAAGGTCGGACCGGCGACGACCGTGCTCACCTCGTGCAGCCGGAACACGAACGACGTCACGACGCCGAAGTTGCCGCCGCCTCCGCGGATCGCCCAGAACAGGTCGCTGTTCTCGTCGGCGGCGGCCCGCACCTGCCGGCCGTCGGCCAGCACCAGGTCGGCCTCCAGCAGGTTGTCGATGGTCAGCCCGCACTTGCGGGTCAGGTGGCCGAGCCCGCCGCCGGTGGTGAGGCCGCCGACGCCGGTGGTGGAGATGATGCCGCTGGGTGTGGCGAGTCCGTGCGCGTTGGTGGCGCGGTCGACCTCGCCCCACACGCAGCCGCCGCCGACCCGGACCGTCCGGGCCTCGGGGTCCACGTGGATGTCCTTGAGCGGCGACAGATCGGCGACGACACCGCCGTCGACGGTGCCGAGCCCGGCGCCATGGTGGCCGCCGCCGCGGACCGCGAGCGGCAGGTCGTGGGCGCGGGCGAAGCCGATCACTCGGGCCACGGCGTCGGCGTCGGCGCAGCGCGCGACGAGTGCGGGACGTTTGTCGATCATGCCGTTGTAGACGGCACGGGCGTCCTGGTAGCCGGAGTCGTCGGGTCCGGTCAAGTCACCGGTGAAGCCTGTCAGTTCACGGCGTGCGGCCTGGGCGGGTGTGCTGGACATGCGGTTCCCCGTTCCTGTGTCCGATTACGGCCGGATTCGCCTATTTCTAGTGCGATACGGCCTTCCGGGCATCCGTGCGGGTCACCCAGCTCGGCGCGATGACGTACCTACGTTTCGGGTCCCGCCAGCAGCCCCAGCTCGGCCGCACGCGCGGCGGCCTGGCGCCGGGTGGGCGCGTCGAGCTTTTCCAGGACGGCGCGTACGTGGTTGTCGACCGTGCGCACCGATACGACCAGCCGGTCGGCGATCTCCGGGTTGGTCAGGCCCTCCGCCAGCAGCCGCATGACCTGGAACTGGCGTTCGGTCAGGCCGGCGGGGTTGCCCCGGGTGACCGCGTGCGGGCCGCGGGGGATCCGGCGGACGCCGAGCCGGCGCAGTTCGGCGCGGATCAGCCGGGCAAGCGGCTCGGCGCCCAGCGTGTCGAGGGCGGCGAGCGCGGTGAGTCTGTCGGCCGGGTCGGGGCTTTCCGCCAGGGCCGCGGCCTGTTCGTACGGGCAGCCCGCCGCCCCCCAGAGCGCCGCCGCCCGGCGCCAGTCACCGGCGGCCTGCACGGCGTACGGATGGTCCGAGCCGTCGGCCGGGACGCGGTGTCCGGCCTTGGCGAGCCAGTAGCCGAGTTCGGCCTGGTAGGGGCCGACCGCGAGGTGGCGGGCCTGGGCGTGGACCGGCCCGGCGGCCTCGGCCACCCCCGCCAGGTCGCCGCGCAGCCACGCCGCCTCCGCCAGCGCGGCCGCCACCGGCACCGTGCGCTGCAGTTCGCCCGTGGTCACGGCGATCTTCCAGGCCTCTTCGAGGAGTTCGCCGGCGCCGGGCCGGCCGCGCCGGATGCGGACGCGGGCGAGCACGGTGAGCGCCGGGCAGCGGGCCGGGACGAAGTCGTGCATGCCGTACTCGGCCTGTTTCTCTGCGTCGTCCCAGTCCCCGGCCGCCAGTCGGCGGATGGCCAGCTCGACGTGGAGATAGTTGAGGAAGCCGACGTGTTCGGCGCGTTCGGCCAGATCCATCGCCGGCGGCAGGAAGGTCTCGGCCTCGGAGTACTGGGCGTTTTCCAGCAGGGTCCAGATGATGTTGGCGTAGGACCGGCAGGCGTGCTCGACCTCGCCCGCGGCGAGTGCGACGTCGAGGCTCTCCTCGACCTGTGCGCGCCCGCCCGGGTCTCCGCCCTTCCAGCGGGCGCTGCCCACGTTGTTGAGGGCGTGCGCGAGGATCGCCCGGTCGGCTGCCTTGCGGGCCAGCTCGATGGCCCGCTCGCCGTACGCGATCGCCTCGGCGTAACGGTCGGACAGCATCCGCAGCTGGGAGGTGTTGCTCAGCGCGAGCGCCAGCAACCGGTCGTCACCCGCGTGTTCGAGGACGGCGATGGCCTCCCGCGCAGCCGTCTGCGCTTCCTCGGCGTCGCCGGCCCACCAGTGGATCCGGGACAGCCAGCGCAGATCGGCACCGAGGGCGAGGGTGTCGCCGAGGGAGCGGCGCAGGGCGACGGCGTCACGCTGGGCGGTGACGGCGGAGGCGGAGTCGGCGATGGTGTAGCTCTCCACGGCGAAGCGTTCGAGCAGGTCGGCGAGTTCGGCCGGGGCGTAGCGGTGCCGTTCGCGCAGGACGAGCCGGAGGTGGGCGGCGGCCTCGCGGTGGGCGCCGGCGCCGGCGGCGTCCCGGGCCGCGTCGGGTCCGTAGCGGGCGACGGCGTCGCGGTCGCCGGCCTGGGCGGCGTGGTGGACGATGCGGGCGGGGTCGGTGCCGGGGCGGGCGACGAGCGCGGCCAGGACGTTGCGGTCCAGTTCGATCCGGCGCGCGGCGGGCAGGGAGTCGGCGACGGCCCGGCGGATCAGCTCGTGCCGGAACGCGACCCGCTCCGGGGTCACGGTCAGCAGGCCGCGTTGCTCGGCCGTCGCGAGGACGGCCAATCCGTCGGTGACGAGCGCGTCGACGAGGGTGCGTTCGACGGCCGAGGGGACGACGGCCAGCTGCTCCAGGGCGTCCACGGTCGGTGCGTCCAGTCCGCGCAGCCGGGCCAGTACCGCGTCCACGACGGTGGGCGGCACTCCCCCGGTGCCGCCCGCCGCGACGACCTCGGCGACGAAGAAGGGGTTTCCCGACGTCACGTCGTACACCTGCGCCGGATCGAGGCGGCTGGCGGCGCTGAGCGTGCGTACCGCGTCCCGGGACAGCCGGGCCAGCGGCAGACGGTGCACCCGGTCGGCGCGGGACACCTGGCCCAGCACATGCCGCAGGGGGTGCTCGCGGCTCAACTCGTCGTCCCGGTAGGTGAGTACGAGGACCGCGGGCAACCTCTCCATTCGGCGCACCAGAAACCGCAGGGCGTCCAGCGACGCCTCGTCGGCCCAGTGGACGTCCTCGACGACGAGCACGGCCGGATGCGGTACCCCGGCCAACTCCCCCAGCAGGGCCTCGTACACCCGATGCCGGTCGACGCCCTCCATCACGGCCTGCGCCAGTTCGGCGCCGATGCTGCCGATGAGGTCGCGGAACGGGCCGAGGGGCCGTCGGGTGGCGAGGTCGTCGCACTGGCCCACCAGCACGCGCGCCCCGCCGGGCAGCCGGTCCGGCATCGCCTTGACCAGGCTCGACTTGCCGATCCCGGCCTCCCCGAAGACGAGCGCCACGGATCCGGCCCCGTCCGCCGCCTCTTGTGCGGCCGTGGCCAGTCGCGCCAGCTCGGCCTCGCGTTCGAGGATCCCCCAGTCCACGGGGCAGATTCTGCCACCCGGGGGCGCCTGCGGCGCGGGCAAGCGTTCCCCCGGTGCCGGGCGTAGTCGGCCGGAACCGAACGCTCCCGCCCCGTTGACGCTCACCCGCCCCCTCCCTACCGTCCGGTCGATCACTCGTACAGTGTTCGACCTATCGACTCTCATCAGCCAGTCGATTCGCGGAGGAGCAACGGCGCGCACCCGCCGCCCCGCGCGGGGATCCTGGAGTCGGCACCGCGGACTCCAGGAACGAGGACCGTCATGGCGTACGACGAAGGACTGGCCGAGCGGATCAGGGCGCGCCTGGGCCCGGACCCGGAGGTCACCGAGAAGAAGATGTTCGGCGGCCTCGCCTTCCTGCACCGCGGCAACATGGCCGTCGGGGTGAGCGGCGACGACCTCATGGTCCGGGTCGGCCCGGACGCCACCGAGGCGGCGCTGGCCCGGCCCGGTACCCGGGTCTTCGACATGACGGGACGGCCTATGCGCGGCTGGATCCTCGTCGACGGCTCCGCGCTGGCGGAGGACGCCGACCTCGGGGCGTGGGTCGACCAGGGACACGCGTTCGCGGCGAGCCTGCCGCCGAAGTGAGCCTCCGGCTACGACCGGCGGCGGGGCTTGCCGCGTTTCGCGCCCTTGGCGCCACCGCCGCGGGTGGGCTTTCCCGCCGCGGGCTTGCGCCGCGTCCCGGACGCCTCGGCCCGCTTGGCCTTCGGCTGAGACTGAGGCTGGGGCTGAGCAGCAGGCTGCGTACGTCCCCTCGTGCTGTTGACCGTCCGCCCGCGGACGATCCCGATGAAGTCCTCGACCAGCTCGGTGGTCGCCTCCTCGGGCCACGACAGGACGACGCTCGACTGAGGGGCGTCCACGACGGGCCGGTAGGTCAGGTCCCGGCGGTGGTAGAGACGGGCGAGCGACTGGGGTACGACGAGCAGCCCCACGCCCGCCGCCACCAGCTCGACGGCGTCCTCCGTGGTGGCGGGGCGCTCGAAGGAGGGCTGTCCGGGCGGGCGCTCCCAGTCGAAGACGTCGTCAAGGGGGTGGAACACCACCTCGTCGGCGAGATCCTCGACGGACACCTCTTCGGCCGCCGTCACCAGGTGGTCCTTGGGCACCATGACGACCGTCGTCTCGGTGTAGAGGGGGATCGCGCTGAAGAACGTACGGTCCACCGGGAGCCGTACGAAACCCGCGTCCGCGCCGCCTTCGCGCAAGACGTCGGATGCTTCCGCGGCCGGTACGGCGACCAGGTCGAGCGGGACGTCGGGCAGGCGCTCGTTCCAGATCCGCACCCACTTGGCGGGCGTCACCCCAGGGACGTACGCGAGCCGGAACGAGGGGGAACTTTCCGAGCCTGTCACTCCGCCAGGTTACCCGGCGTGGTCGGAGGTCTCTTGCCCGGTCGTTAGTCTTGACAGCATGAAGTCGCACCAGACCACCCAGACCATGAAGCCCGCGACCGCGGCGAAGAAACTGGGTGTGTACCTCGAGGCCACCCCCGCCGAGTTCCAGGAGGGTGTCGTCTCGCGAACCGAGCTGAACGCGCTCCAGGCCGATCCGCCGCAGTGGCTGCAGGACCTGCGCGCCAACGGCCCGCACCCGCGTCCGGTCGTCGCGGCCAAGCTCGGCGTGTCCATCGCGGGTCTGGGGCGCGGCGGGATCACCGAGCCCCTCACCACCGAGCAGATCGAGGCCCTGAAGAAGGACATGCCCGAGTGGCTGGAGAAGGAGCGGGCCACCCAGGCAGAGGTCCGCAAGGAAGCGGCCCGCATCAAGAAGAAGAACACGGAGCGCTCCGCTGGGACCGACTAGTCGCTACGGCGCGGTGAATTGGTGAATCGGCGTCCCTGAATCAGTGAGCGGTACGCCCGTCCCGCCGTGCCGGGCCGCGACGATCTCCGCGGCGATGGAGAGCGCGGTCTCCTCCGGTGTGCGGGCGCCCAGGTCGAGGCCGATGGGTGAGCGTAGCCCGGCCAACTCGCTTTCCGTGAGCCCGACTTCACGCAGTCGCCGGTTCCTGTCCTCATGCGTACGGCGTGAGCCCATCGCTCCGACGTACGCGACCGGCAGTCGCAGGGCCGTCTCCAGCAGCGGTACGTCGAACTTGGCGTCGTGGGTCAGTACGCACAGCACCGTGCGCTCGTCGGTCTCCGTGCGCCGGAGGTAGCTGTCCGGCCACTCGACCACGATCTCGTCCGCCTCGGGGAAGCGGGCGCGGGTGGCGAAGACGGGGCGTGCGTCGCACACGGTGACGTGGTAGCCGAGGAACTTGCCGGTGCGGGATAGGGCGGCGGCGAAGTCGATCGCGCCGAAGATGATCATGCGGGGTGGTGGGGTGTGGGTTTCTATGAAGAGGGTGAGGCCGTCGCATTCGACAGTGCCGGTCCGTTGTGGCTGGTCGCGCCCACGCGGCGGAGCCGCATATGTCACAGCCCCGCGCCCCTGAGGGGGCGCCAGCACAGGCCTGCCCAGAAGTTCGGCCGGTCCGCGTATCACCCGGGCAAGCGTCGTCGGCTTCTCCTGTGCCGCCTGCGACAGCGCCGTCTCGTACACCTCCCGGTCAGGGGTGTCCCGGGTAACCGGCGTGACCAAGACCTCGATCACGCCGCCGCATGTCAGCCCCACCGCGAACGCGTCCTCGTCGCTGTAGCCGAAGCGTTCGACGACCGTCTCGCCGTTCTCGAGGGCCTGGACGCACAGGTCGTACACCGCGCCCTCCACGCAGCCGCCGGACACCGAGCCGATGGCTGTGCCGGTGGTGTCGACGGCGAGGGCGGCGCCGGGTGGGCGGGGGGCGCTGCCACCGACGGAGATGACGGTGGCGACGGCGAAGTCGCGGCCCTCCTTCGCCCACTTGGTCAACTCGGTTGCGAGGTCAAGCATGTCGGCCTGCCTGGAGGACCCGGTCGGGGCGGATCGGGAGGCTGCGGTGGCGTACGCCGGTCGCGTGCCAGACCGCGTTGGCGACGGCAGCGGCGGCGCCCACGATGCCGATCTCGCCGATGCCCTTGATGCCGATGGGGTCGTCGGCGTCCGGTTCCTCCCGCAGCCAGTCGGCCTCGATGAGCGGGACGTCGGCGTTGGCTGCGAAGTGGTAGCCCGCGAGGTCGGCGCCGACGTGGGCGCCCGAGGCCGGGTCGCGAACCGCCTCTTCGTGCAGGGCCATGGAGATACCCCAGGTCATCCCGCCGACGAACTGGTTGCGGGCGGTCAGCGGGTTGACGATCCGGCCCGCCGCGAAGATGCCGAGCATACGGCGGACACGTACCTCGCCGGTGGTGACGTCGACGGCGGCCTCGGCGAAGTGGGCGCCGTAGGAGTGCCGTTCCTTGTGTGACAGGGCGGCGATGGCCGCCGAGGTGTCCGAGCGGACGGTGATGCCGTCGGGCGGGACGGCGGCACCCGGGACGAGTCGCTCGCGCAGTTCGTCCGCCGCCGCGGTGATCGCCCAGGCCCAGGAGCTGGTGCCCATCGAGCCGCCCGCGATCATCGCCGGTCCGAAGTCGCTGTCGCCGATCAGGACGCGGACGCGGTCCGGAGTCACCTGGAGCGCGTCCGCCGCGATCAGGGTGAGGGCGGTCCGTGCGCCGGTGCCGATGTCCGACGCGGAGATCCGGACGGTGAAGGTGCCGTCCGCCTCCGCCGTCATCGCCGCCGTGGAGGGGAAGGCGCCCGCGTGGAAGGTGGCCGCGGCCGTGCCGGTGCCGAGCAGCCAACGGCCGTCGCGGCGCAGGCCGGGCCGGGGGTCGCGGTCCGCCCAGCCGAACCTGCGGGCGCCTTCCCGGAAGCAGTCGAGCAGGAGCCGGCGGCCGGCGAAGGGCAGCCCGGACACGGGACCCGTCTCGGGTTCGTTGCGGGCGCGCAGGTCGATCGGGTCGACGCCGCACTTCTCGGCCAGTTCGTCGAGCGCGGACTCCAGCGCGAACGACCCCGGTGCCTCACCGGGCGCGCGCATCCAGGTCGGGGTCGGTACGTCGAGCCGTACGATCCGGTGAGCCGTGTGGTGGGCGTCGGCGTCGTACAGCACCCGGCCGGGCAGTGCGCTGGGCTCCAGGAACTCGTGCACCGTCGAGGAGAGGTTGAGAGCTTGGTGCTCCAGGGCGCGCAGGCGTCCGTCGGGGTCGGCGCCGAGCCTGATGCGCTGGGCCGTGGGGCTGCGGTAGCCGACCAGCGAGAACATCTGCCGGCGGGTCAGGACGACACGGACCGGGCGCTGGAGGACCGTCGCGGCCATGACGGCGGCCACCTGGTGGGCGCGGACGCCCTTGGATCCGAAGCCGCCGCCGATGTGCTCGGAGCGCACCCGCACGGAGGCCGGGTCGAGGCAGAACAGGTTCGCGAGTTCGCCCTGGACCCAGATGCTGCCCTGGTTGGAGTCGATGACTTCGAGACGGCCGCCGTCCCAGTGGGCGGTGGCGGCGTGCGGCTCCATCGGGCTGTGGTGTTCCTCGGGCGTGGTGTATTCCGCGTCCACGACGACGGCGGACCGGGCGAGTTCGGCCTCCAGGTCGCCCTTCGCGGTCACGGCCGGGGCGACGGGCGTGTCCGCCGCCGTGTACGCGTCCGGACGCCCGTCGGTGAAGGCGACGTCGTGCGGCTCCTGGTCGTAGTGCACCACGAGCGCCTCGGCGGCCTCCCGCGCCTGCTCGGAGGTCCGGGCGACGACCAGTGCCACGGGCCAGCCCGCGTGCGGCACCCGGTCGTGCTGGAAGAGGGCGACGGACGGGTCGGGTTTCATCCCCATGAGCCCCGCGTAGTCGGTCTCGACGTGCAGGGCGTTTTCGTGGTGCAGGACGGTGAGGACGCCGGGCATCGCCAGGACGGCCTCGGTGTCCATCGCGCGGATGCGGCCGCGGGCGACCGTGGACAACACCAGCCAGCCGTGGGCGAGTTCGGCGAAGGGGATCTCGCCCGCGTAGCGGGCGGCGCCGGTGACCTTGTCGCGTCCCTCCACGCGTGTGTGCGCGGTGCCGACGAAGCCTTTCAGGGGGGTGACGGTGGTCATCGGGCGGTCTCCTGGGCGAGTTCGGTCAGCACGGCCACCATGAGGTTGCGCATGAGGGTCACCTTGTATCCGTTGTGGGGCAGGGGCCGGGCCGCGGCCAGTTCGGCGTCCGCGGCGGCCTCGAACGTGTGGGCATCGGCGGGTGCGCCGGTCAGCACCCGCTCGGCCTCCCGGGCCCGCCACGGCCGCGACGCGACCGCCCCGAGGGCCAGGCGCACCTCCCGTACGACTCCTGCCTCGACGTCGAGTGCGGCGGCGACCGAGCCGATCGCGAACGCGTACGAGGCACGCTCGCGCACCTTGCGGTAGCGGGAGTGGGCCGCGACCGGCGCGGGCGGCAGGGTGACGCCGGTGATCAGGGCGCCCTGCGGCACGGCGGTCTCCAGGTGCGGGGTGTCACCGACCGGCAGATAGAAGTCGGCGAGCGGCAACACGCCAGGACCGTCGGCGGTTTCGTACGACACGACCGCGTCGAAGGCGGCGAGCGCCACGCCCATGTCCGACGGGTGTACGGCCACGCAGTGGCCGGAGGCGCCGAGGATGGCCGCGTTGTGGTGCTCGCCCTCGATCGCGGGACAACCGCTGCCGGGAACACGCTTGTTGCACGGCCGGCTCACGTCGGCGAAGTAGCCGCAGCGGGTGCGCTGGAGCAGATTTCCGCCGACCGTGGCCATGTTGCGCAGCTGCCCGGACGCTCCGGCCAGCACCGCCTGCGTCAACGCCGGGTAGCGGCGCCGGACTTCGGGGTGGGCGGCCAGGTCGCTGTTGGTGACGGTCGCGCCGATCCGCAGGGCGCCGTCGGGCGTCGACTCGATGCGGTCCAGGGGCAGTTCACGGACGTCGACGAGCCGGGCGGGCCGCTCGACACCGGTCTTCATCAGGTCGACGAGGTTGGTGCCGCCGCCGAGGAAACGCGCCTGAGGGTCGGCGTCGAGGAGCGCGACGGCGCCGGACACGTCGAGGACGCGCTGATAGCCGAACTCCCTCATGCCGCCGCCTCCGTGGTCTCGGTGCGGGCCTCGGCCGCCTGGGCGACCGCCTGCACGATCGACACATACGCTCCGCAGCGGCACAGGTTGCCGCTCATCCGCTCGCGGATCTCGTCGGCGGTCAGTGGCGGCGGTCCCGTCTCTGGCCGTACGTCGTCGGTGGCGGCACTCGGCCACCCCGCCGCGTGTTCCTCGATCATCGCGACGGCCGAACAGATCTGGCCCGGCGTGCAGTAGCCGCACTGGTAGCCGTCGAGGTCGAGGAAGGCCTGCTGCACCGGGTGCAGCCGTTCGCCGTCGGCCAGGCCTTCGACGGTGGTGATCTCACGCCCCTCGACGGCCACCGCCAGTTGGAGACAGGACACGGCTCGGCGGCCGTCGATCAGGACCGTGCAGGCACCGCATTGGCCCTGGTCACAGCCCTTCTTCGTGCCGGTGAGATCGAGGCGCTCGCGCAGCGCGTCGAGCAGGGTGGTGCGGTGGTCGACGGAGAGCGTGCGTTTCTCGCCGTTGATGTTCAGGGTGATGGCGCTATACGTCGATGCGGGGGCTGGGGCCATGATCAGCCTTCTTTCACAGCTCCGGAGTGCGCCGAGAAGGCGCTCCGGCAGGCAGGCGTATAGGAAAATCGGGCGTGTCGGGAGGCAAAGAGGCAGCACAGTATGTGGCTGGATCGGCTCGGTCGCGGCTATGCTGGGAACTAACCGGACAGCTGTCCGCTATCAGGAAACGTACCGGACAGCTGTCCGCTTAGCAAGGCCGGGCTCCTCGGCGAGCCCGCGAGGAGGCCACGGGTGAAGGAGAAGAAGGGCGTGCCGCTGCGCTCGGACGCGCAGCGCAATCGTGAGCGCATCCTGGAAGTGGCGCTCGTCGAGCTGACCCGCTCCGCCGACGCCCCGCTGAGCGCGATCGCCAAGAAGGCGGGCGTCGGACAGGGCACGTTCTACCGGAACTTCCCCAACCGCGAGGCGCTCGTCCTGGAGATCTACCGCCACGAGATGCAGCAGGTCGCCGACTGCGCACACCAGTTGCTCGAGACGCGGGAACCCGACCGGGCGCTGCGGGACTGGATGGACCGGCTCGCCCAGTTCGCCATGGCCAAGGTCGGACTGGCGGACGCGATCCGCCAGGCCACGAGTGCGCCCGGCGCCGAGGCGAAGCCCGATCACACCCCGGTGACCTCCGCGGCCGAACTCCTGCTCCGCGCCGCCGAGAAGTCCGGCACCATCCGCCCCGGCGTCACCGCGGACGACTTCATCCTCGCCATCTCCGGCCTGTTCGCGATGGACCCCCACGGCGACTGGGAGGCACGTGCCGCCCGCCTCTTCGACCTGGTCATGGACGGACTGCGGGTGGGAGCGCCGGGGCCGAAGGCCGACTGAACAGGGCGCGACCGAGGCGATGTTGGAGTGCCCTGCTGGTCGAGCGGCCCGTCAGAATCGGGACACACCGGTGCATGACGAGAATTTTGCGCTCTGCGTATATTGAGGGTATGCACGGGCGGATGGCCATACTCCGCGCCATCGACGACGACGTGGCCGTGACAGAGGCGCTGCGTCTCGCCCTGGAGCACGCTGTCGCCGAACTCGGCGGGGTCGGCGGCCTGATCCACGTGGGCGGGCCCGAGGGCCTGCGCGGACTGCATCTGCTGGTGAGCAGCGGGCTGCCCCCGGCGCTGACCGAACCCTGGGAGCGCGTCCCGGACACCGGGGACCTGCCCCCGGCGCGGGCCGTGCGCGAGGGGACACGCTGCTGGCTGCCCGCCGATCCCGCCCCCGACGTCGGCGGACGTCCCGGCGCGGACCGCGGTGTGGCCACCGTCCCGCTGCCCGGACCGGACGGACCGCTCGGCGCGCTCACGGTCCTGACCGCCGTACACCATGCCCCCCGCCCCACCCAGTGGACCCTCCTGCATGCCGTCGCCGCCTGGGTCGCCGGACGGCTGGACCGTCCCCTGCTGCCCAAGGAGCCCACGCCGCGGGAGCGGCAGCCCGGAAGCCTGCAGCGACAGGCGCTCGAGGCCGTGCACGTCGGGTCCTGGGAGTGGACCATGGCCACCGACGCGGTCGATCTGGACGAGGCCGGACTGGCCGTGCTCGGCTTCGAACCGGGCGAATTCGACGGGCGCGCCGAGACCTGGCTGGGCCTCGTCCATCCCGACGACCGGCCGCTCGTGGCCGCCGAGGTCGACAAGGCGCTGCGCGAGCGGACCTCCTACGGCACCGAGTACCGGGTGCGGCGCCCGGACGGCACGATCGGCTGGGTCCAGGCGCGCGGCCGGGTGAAGCTGGCGGACACCGGACAACCGGTCGGCATGGTCGGCACCGTATGGGACACCACCGAGTCCCGCAGCGCCCGCGACGCGATCAGCCGCGCCCTGCGGCACATGAGCGACGGGTTCCTCACCCTCGACCACCAGTGGCGGATCACCTTCCTCAACGAGGAGGCCGAGCGGGTCCTCGGTGCCGGACAGGAGCTGATCGGCCGGCTGATGTGGGACCTCACCGCACTGCGGGTTCCCGGGCTGCGGGCGCTGTGCGAGGAGGCGGTCGCCAGGTCCACTCCCTCGGGTCTCGACCTGCTGGCGCCCGGCACCGGGCGCTGGTCCCATCTGCGGCTGGTCCCGCTCCCCGACGGCCTGGCCTTCTTCTTCACCGACATCCACGAAAGGCGCGTCCGGGAGGCCGAACGTGAGGCCGCCGCCCGTGCCCAGGCCGACCGCGCCGCCCGCATCGGCGAACTGACGGCGGCACTCGCCAAGGCGATCAGCTCGCAGG
>NZ_JBQQBS010000107.1:0-16108 GCF_052245395.1 Streptomyces sp. 4N124 | reverse complement strand
ACTCGTAATGCGTAGGTCTCGGGTTCGAATCCCGAAGGCGGCTCTCTCGAAGCCCAGCTCAGACGGCGTCTGAGCTGGGCTTTCTCGTTCAGCGGATGCGGCGGCGACGCTGCGCCCGTGCTGCCTTCCTGTCTCCGGTCTCAGTTGTGGTCTCAGTAGTGGGTTCCGACCGGGGCATGAAGTGGTCTCCCATGCGGCGCATCGCGTCCTTCGAGAGGTGCGATCTTCCCTTTACATACCTACGCGTCTGGCTGATCTGGGTGTGCCGAAGGATCTCCATGATGGTCGGCATGTCCACCCCGAGTTCGTTCAGGATCGTCCCGGCGGTGTGACGGCTCCCGTCGTACAGGCGCCGGTCGTCGATCCCGGCTTCCGCCAACAGCTCCTTGAACTCCTCCCAGTCCTGGCGAGGGTCGAGAGGGCGACCGTCCGGGCGGGTGAAGACCAACTTGTGTTCCTCCCACGCGTCCCCTGCTTCGGCACGCGCCTCCTCCTGCTGTCCTTTGTGCTCGCGCAGGTAGGGGATGAAGGGCGGCGGGATGGGTACGGCGTTCCGGCTCTTCTTGGTCTTGGGCCGCGTGAAGACCAAGCCCCCGCCCTTGCGGTCGGGGCACGCGCGGGCGTGACTCGTGCAGCCCTCCTGGCATGGCTTCGGGCATCCGCGTTTGTAGCCCTTGTGGGTGGTGCAGTCCGGCGGGCACGGCTCGAACCGGTGGAACTTCGCGCCGCACGCGTGCGGGTCCTTGCAGCCGTGCCGCCACGTGAGGCGCTGAAGCTGCCATTCGGGGCGGAACAGCTCGTTGTCGAGGTCGACGTACGGCCACCTCAGGCCCAGGGTCTCGCCCTGCCGGAAGCCCATGCCGACACCGACGCACCACCGCATGAAGGTGGGGCGCTTGACGGCGGCCTCAAGGAACGCCTTGGCCTCCTCGGTCGTGAACGGGTTCGCCTCGGTCTCGTCGACCGTGGGCGGGTCGACGAGGGATGCCACATTTTCGACGATCAGTCGGCGGCGGTGAGCGATCTTCAGGGCGCGCGACAGGATCCGGTGCACCTTGAGTACGTGGGAGGGCGCGTGTCCCTCGTCCAGCATGACGCGGTACATCCGCTCCAGGTGCTCCGGTTGGAGCTTGTCGAGCCGGTGTTTGCCGATGCCGGGGATGATGTCGTTCCTGGTCTTGGACCAGTAGTCGTCCAGGGAACGCGGCTTGAGCTTCAGGGACGCGATGTCAGTCAGGTAGGTGGTCATCCACTGCTCTACGGTCGGCTTGCGTCCAGCCTTGGGTGCGCGGCCCTTGTCGCGCAGGTCTTCCAGCTCACGAACCTTGCGCTTCACCTCGGCTTCCGTTCGGGCTCGTCGGTGACGCCGGTCCGGACTGCCGTCGTCCTTGACGCCCATGGTCACGCGGCCGTGCCACCATCCATCACTGCCCTCGTAGATGGATGACTCCATGTTCGGATTGCGGGGGCTCATGTACTCCTCCATGCGAGAGGCGGCCCAGGACGCTTGTCCAGGGCCGCCTCAGGCGTGCGTTGATCAGTTGCAGACGGGTTCCAGGCCGTTCACGTAGGCCTCAAGGTCGCTGCGGCGAATGCGGCGCGAACGGCCGCGCTTGACGTACTTCAAGGACCCTTCGGCCATCAGCTCATAGACGGTCGAACGGCCGTAGCTGAGGACCTCGGCGGCTTCCTCGGGGGTATAGAGAAGTCGACCGATGGGTGCGTCGATGATGTTGCTCACTGCCTCAATGGCCGTACTCATCCGAGACGTCTCCTCGGGGTTGAAGACGGGGCGGGGTCTGTCGGCTTTGCCGTGGGGACTCCACGCGGGCAGGGCGCCCGCGTGTGTCCGAGGTTCGGATTTCTGCGTCATTGCGTCATCAGCGTCATTCAGGCTGCTGACCTGCGGCTTTGTGTGACGCAGTGGCTTGAGGGTGCGTCATCGGCGCGTCATGGGCTGCGTCATCGCATGACGCAGATGACGCAGGATGACGCAGACACGGTCCTCTGCGTCATGGATGTTGCCGCAGGTCAGGGGCCGTTTTCTGGCTCGCATGACGCAGATGACGCAGCGTCTTCCCTCTTAGGACAAGAGAGGGGTGTCTGTTGTGGTGGGGGTGGCGCCTCAAGCGTGAAGAAGGAGCCGCTTCGCGGCGCGACCTTGGGCGGCGGCGCTGCCGCCGGGACAAGAGCAAGAAGAGCACCAGGGGCGAGGCGTGCTCCTCTTGCTGTTCGGCGGAACGCCGCCCAAAGAACGCGCCGCGAAGCGGCCCCTTACTGCCTGTCCGGGGGCGGCGGTTAGTACATCCGCTGTTGCTCGTGTGAGGGCGGGGTGGCCAGGCGGGTCATTTCGAGGTACCGGCCCTCACTGGTGCGGCCCGTGTCGATGAGGAGACCGCGAGCGGCAAGCGTCGGCTGGAGGCGCTTGAGCCGGTCGGAGAGGACTTTGCCGGTGGTCGGCCAGCCCTTGGGTAGGGGACGGAAGTCCTCGCCGCTGTAGAGGCGACTGAGGCAGTGCAGCCACTCGGTGGAGGTCATCCGCTGCGCCCCGCCCGGCTCGATGGTGTCGGCATGCCTGAGGACGGTCTGCGCGAGCAGATCACCCTCAATCACGTCGTCGTTCAGGTCGTCCAGACTGGCCCGGTAGGCGGTGAGCGCCCCCAGGCCGGTTGCCGCATCGAGCTGCGCGCACAGGCGCGCGAAGTCCGCCATGCGCAGGTCCGTGGGCGTCTCCGCTTCCGCCGCGCGGACCTTGACCGTGAGGTCCAGGAGGGAGCCGAGGACGATGGGGAGGGTCTCGGCGTACTCGGTCCACAGCTCGTCTTCGGTGCGCCGGACGCGGGGCCGCTCCAGCCGCAGCGGCAGAAGGCGTTCGGCGAGGTCGGGGCGGATGACTCCGACGTCGATGCCGGTCATGAGTAGGGGGCGGCGGTAGCCGATGCGGTACACGTCCCCGTCGGTGAACAGGGCGCGTTTGACGTCCTCGGCGCCGGTGACGATGCGGCACATGGCGTCGGACAGGTCCGGCGTCATGTGGGAGAGGTTGTCCAGGGCGGTGACCCATCCGGCCGCCACCGCCGTGGTCAGGTTTTCCTCGTCCTTGGGCGCCCGGCGCAGGTCCCCGCTCATGCCCTCGATGATCCGAACCAGCATCCGGCCGCCGGTGGACTTCCCCGCCCCCTGCGGCCCGGTGAGGAACGGCGCGGGGACGGGCACGGACGGCCCGAGGCAGCCGATGAGCCAGGCGATAGCCAGGCACTCGGTCTCCGCGGTGGCGAAGTTGCACAGCCGCAGCAGCAGGTCGATGCCCTTGCCGTTGGTGTCCTTGGCGGGCAGGGGCAGTTCGCCGGTGAGTTGGGTGCGGCGCCAGGACACCTCGCGCGGGTCGGGGGTGAGGATGTCCCAGCCGGTGGGGTGGATGCGGACGGACTTTCCGTCGTCGCGGCCCAGGTCTAGCCAGGTCGCCCCGTCGAATCCGGGGGCGACGCGGATGTGGACGGGCTGCACGTCCTCCGACAGCGCGAGTGCTTCGATCAGGTCCAACGCCTCTTTGAGGGCCGTGCCATTGAACACGCCGTGCCCGTCCTTGAACAGGCCGACCATGAGTTCCTGGCGGTGGCTGCCCGTGGCGCCCTGGGAGCGGATCGGGCGGGCCACGGGGTGGCCGTACTTCTGCGCGTACACGGTCCCCTCAGCGGTGCGGAAGTACCGGAAGTGCTGTTGCGCGTAGTCGGCGATGACCGCACGGGCCGGGGTCTTTTCGTCGTCGGACATAGCTACAGTCCCAACGTGGTACGGGCGTTGGTCCACGCGTCGGCGCAGTGCCGGGCCGATTCGCCCCTGGCCTGGGCGGCGGTGAACAGCCGCGCGGTGTGCGCCTCGGTGAGGCAGCCGCACCGGCCGTGCGTGGACAGCACCGCGAGGAACGTGCGGTAGACGGTGGTGTGCACTGCCTCGCGGGCCTCGGTGATGCGCTGCACGGCCATGGCGATGCCACGGTCCAGATAGGTCGGCGTGCGGTGAGGGCACTCCCCGCCACCGGCCAGCGCGGGCACCGTGACGGCCGTCGATCGGGCCGGGGCGGGTGCCTTCACGACCAGCGCACGCACGGCGTCCGGCAGAGCCGTGATGGTGCCGGTGCCGGGTCCGAGCCAACGCGTATACGCCATGGTGGATTTGATGTCGACGCCGGGGCGTACGGCGTTGGCGGACTGCATGGCGCCCTGGTAGAGCCAGTGCTCACCCCGAGTCGTCGGCACGGCCCGGGTGGCCGGCAGGCTCGCACGGGCCCACGCGAGGGCGTCCGCGTTGTCGAGATCGACGACAGTGAGACCGGCGCCACCGGGGTGGTAGGCCACCGCCGCCGCGTCCCGCCACGCCCGCGCCCACCTCGGGGAGTTGATGACCTCGGGGTCGGTGGTGGCGGCGGCCCAGCCGTGGCAGGGCGCCGGGCAGGTGCAGGGGCCGGGGGTCTTCATGTTCGGTCGCCCGCCGCACGCGTTGTCGGCGCAGCGGCGGCAGTTCCCGAACGGCACCTTCCCCGCCCGTAGCGGGAGCGCGGGCACGCCGGAGGCTGCCAGGGAGAGAGCGGCGGGCAGGTGCTCTCGCCGGATGTCGGTGGGTTGGGTCATGCTGGAGACCTCCACAGGTCTGTTGTGGGCAGGTGGACAAGGGCGGCCCGGTCTTTGGCGAGAGGGGGCCGCCCTTGGCGTAGCTAGCTGTGGAAGTGGTTGCGTTTGATCACGGCCTTGCGGATGTTGACCGTGGTCCCGCCCTGGTGACCGTGCGGCTTGAAGATCTGCACGGCGATCCAGCCGCCGAAGATCACGGCGGCGAGGGTGATGAGCTGGGTGATCAGCGCGGTCAGTGCGGTGATGAAGGTGGTCAGCAGGAGCAGTCCGCCGCACACGGCGAGGAAACCGACGCCCCCGAGGGCGACGTTCACGGCCGCGCGGGAGACGGGCGGCTTCACCGTGACGACCGGGTCCGGCTGCATGGGGGTGAGCGAGTAGCCGGTGACGACGCGGCCGTCCGGCAGAACGATGCTCGCCACCGCCGGGACGTGGCCCGGCTGGGCGGGAACGAGCGGCGCCGACTGCACGACGACGGGCTGTATCGGGGTCGGCTGGTGGACGTCGACGGCCCGGTCGGCGGGCGCTTGGCGGGCAGGTTCGGGGTACATGCGGAATCCCTTCCGGCGATGAGTCAGGGAGGCAGAGGCACCCCCTTGGAGGGGCGCTGTGGAGGGGGTTTCAGGGGTCTGACCTGGGATGCCTCCCTGCCTCCCTGAACGATCATTCGCGCAGGTCAGAGCCAGGGAGGCAGGGCAGGGAGGCGGGCAGGGAGTTCTCCCTGCCTCCCTGCCCCGGGCGGGGGCGCCTCCCTGTCACTCGGAGGCGGAAGCGGAACCCTCGCCGTCGCGGTTGGCGAGCGCTTGGGCGACGCGGTCACGGGCAACGACCATGCGGCCGTCGGACTTGTAGGGCTCGGCACCGGCGTCGTCCAGGACGCGCTTGAGGTCCACGAACGACCACTTGCCGTAGGCGTCCTCGCTCAGCGCGGAGAGCCGCTTGATGACGTCCTGGGTGCGCACCCGGTCATCGCTGCCCAGCACGGCGAGGATGTCGGCGAGCGGATCGCGCTCCTCGCCCCGCTCGATGGCGTGCAGGGTGGTGATCCCGTGGCGCATCGCCTTGGCGCGGGCGGCGATGGCCTTGGCGTCATCGTCGCTGATGTAGTGCGTGCGCACCGTGATCGATGACTGCCCCTTGGGGATCTCGATGCCGCTGGACGCGACGACCAGGGTTCCCTGATCCAGGCCGGGACGCAGCAGGTTCGGCGCGGCGCCGCCGTCAACCGCCTTGTCCCCCAGCGCCATCCGGGCCTGAGACTCCGTGCCCAGCGCGAGCGCGGCGCGGGTGTGGGCGCCCTCGCGCACCAGCTTGGGAAGGTTCTGGTCGGTGGGGTCCTGGGTGCCCTGCCACATCAGCACGTTCACGGCACGGCCCTGGTTGTGAATCTTGCGGACGGCCATGAAGTAGCGGCTGGTGGCCTTGGAGCCACCGTAGGGGCGGCCCTCGTCGTCCTTGACCGGGCACATGAACGCCACCTGCGCCTCGTCGACGATGCAGATCAGCGGATCGAACACGATGCCCGGGTCGTGCTGGCGGGCCTCGATGCGGCGGTTCATCTCCTCGACCACGCCCTCGACCATCTCGGTCGTCTGGATGACGTGGTCGTCGGTCGGACCCTGGATGAGCACCGTGGCAAGGCCGTCCCACATGACCCAGTCACCGCCCTTGAGGTCAGCGAGACGGAACTCAACCGTCCTGTCCAGCGCGGCCCACAGGGCGAGCGCACGCAGGGACGCGGTCTTGCCCTGGTTCGACAGACCGGTGATGAGCAGGTGGCGCTGATACAGACTCAGGGCTGCCGCGTCGCCACGCAGGTCCTGCCCCCACGGGGCCCTGCCGGTCTTGTAGTTCGCGGTCAGGGTCTCGTCGGTGACCAAAGGGGACGGGCCGATCGGCTCGTCCAGCGCCCCCGAGTCGGCCACCCACAACCGCACCGTGCGGGCCGCCTCGGGGATCGTGATGAACACCTCGTGCTCGTGCCGGGTCAGGTTCTCTGCCAGCTTGCGCCGCTTGGTCTGCACCTCGTTCGTGGCGACACCCGAGGGAAGGGTGACGTCGACTTCGACACCGCACCCGGCGATCGTGATCGGCCCCAGCATCGAGGCGCCCGCGTCGCCCATCTCCTGGATGGCCTTGCGCAGGGCGGGGATGCCCAGGTCGCGCAGGGCCTTGACGACGATGGACGGGGTGATCGGCTCGCCCTCGCCGTTGCGGATGTTGGCGGGCAGGGCCCACTGGGGTGCGGCCTGCTGTTTGCTGCCGACCGTCCACAGGGCGAGCAGGGCCAGGAACGGGCCGATCACGAGCCCGGGACCCCATACGACCTGAACGATCCGGATCAGGGTGGCGATGAAGTCGATGGTCGCCTTCAGCGGGGTGATGACGTCCTTGGCCTCGCCGTTGTTGAGGGCCATCACGACCCCGAGCGCGACCAGCGCGCCGACGCTCATGCCGACACCGACCCCGACGCCCTTGGCTACCTCCACCGGTGAGTGCAGCAGGTCCATACGGCGGCGGTGGCGAGCCTCGCGGAAGCGCTGCAACCGCTCCTCCCACTCCTCGGCCACCTCGTAGTTCCCGGCGGCCTCGGCCGCGCGGAGCATGCGTTCGTACCGGGCGCCGGTACGGCCGTCCCAGGTCCGGCGGGCCACGATCCGACCCCCGTTGAACGTGTACAGACCGTGCCGGGCCACCGCGCGGATGGCGGTCTTGGTGCTCTCGTGCGTGACCGCGGTCTTCACCGCGCGTCCGGAGCGGACCCACAGCGGGACGGGCGGCGCGGGCCGGGGGTCCGGCACCACGGTGAGCACGGTGGGGGCCGCGTCGGTGGGCTTGTGGAGGTTGACGACGTTCTCGGTCATGCTGGGGGTTCTCCTGACTGCCCCGATCGGGGCGGGAGTTGATGAGGGAGAACCGGGGTGGCCGTGTCCGTGGAAAGAGGCGAGCCACCCCGGTGTTGTGGCTGGTCAGAACCAGCCGGAAGACTTCCTCTTGGCCTTGGCGCGGGCGGCCTCGGTGATCAGCCGCTGACGCTCGCCGTGCAGGGCGGTCAGTTCGGCGTTCAGCCGCGTCTCGACGGCGGAGCCGATGGAGTCCATCCGGTTCTCCGCGCCGGTCGTGCTGCGGCCCCGGTGGATGCTGCGGGCGCCGCCGGTCATCGCACGGGTCATCGCGAGTCGTTCGCGGCTGGTCAGCGGCCACCACTCGCCCCGCTTGACGGCTTCCAGCTTGTTCGTCGTGCGCCGGATCTCCTTGTCCAGGCGGCGGATGTCGGCGTTGCGCATGGTCAGTTCCCTTCCAGGGAGCGGCCGGTGTCCGGGCCGGTGAGGGTTTCAGGGGTGGCGGGCAGGAGGGTGAGGTCGTTGCGGGGGCAGGTGCAGGCACGTTTGGTTAGCCAGTCGGTGATGTCGTGCAGGGCGTCGGCGCGGGTGTAGCCGCGCGGCCCGGTGACGGTTCCGGAGGCGAACGCGCGGCCCAGGCCGGACACGTCCACCCAGGCGAACCAGTAGTAGGCAACCTCGTGTGCGGGGGTGTTCGTGCTGGTCACAGCACAACTCCTTGAGTGTGAAGGGAGGTTCAGGCGGCGGTGCGCTGTTCCTCGGCAGCCAGGCACAGACCGCAGATGCCATAGCGGCGGGGAATGCAGTAGCCAACGTCCAGGCGGCAGTTCGGGCAGGTACGGCGGGCGAGCATCGCCAGCGCCAGCGCGCCCCACTTGCGCGACGTCATCGGCCGCACCGGCTTCGCGAGATCGACGCGGTAGAGGTACGCCACCCGCATCCCGCCGGCACGCCGGTTGACCCGCATGACCTGCGCCGCGATCGGCTGGCCGCCCGGGCGAAGGCCCTTCGCCCGTAACTGGCGGCGCGTGGCCAGGCCGTCCGGGGCCAGACGCCACGGGTAGGCGGGCACGCCGTAGCGGGCGCCGGTGGGGTCGAAGCACTTGCCATAGGCGCCGGACATCACGGCGCCGCCGGGGCGGCCTGCGCGCGCTCGGCAAGCAGCGTGTCGCGCAGCATGCGGGCGTTGGCGGGCGAGGTGCGGACCGTGCGGCGGATGCCCTCGGCAGTGATCTGTGAGTCCGTCCAACCGGCCGTTGCGGTCCGTGCCTCATCGAGCAGTTGAGCGGCCGTTCGCTTCGGTCGGGGTGACCGGGCCACGGCGGGTACCTGACCGGTCGCACGGCGCGGCCGGGTCGATCCGGCGGCCACCGCGCGCGGTGCGGTCGACCTGATCGGGGTCGGGGCGATGGCGGGCACGGGCTTGAGCGGCAGGGCCGACTTCAGGAAGTCGACCGCGACCGGATCGGGCACCCGCACCATCGACGCCGTGATCGGCGCGGGGGTCGATTCCGGCAGGTCAGCCGTAGACCGATTCCTAGTGGTCTCAGTGGATTCCTCCGCATTCGTGTCTGCGGTGGGGATCGGCGCGGGCTGGTGGTGCAGCACCTTGGCGACCAGGTCCGAGCCGAAGTAGATCGACCCGACCGGCAGCGAGGTGGCCAGCAGCACGAGCGCCCAGTTCGCCGGGTCCCACTCGGCCAGTCGGCCCCAGTCGACCGATGCGCCGTGCAGCTCCGGGACCAGGCCGTGCACGTAGTTGAGGACCAGTGAGGCGAGGGTGTAGGTGCCCAGCACCCGCAGCGCGAACTTCCGGTCCTTGCCCGTGAGTACGAGGGTGGCGATCAGGGCGAGAGCCATCAGGCCGTCGACCACGAACGGGTACAGCATCGCCGCCGTGTCGTCCGCGCCGACCGCGTTGGCGATGTCGCGCAGGGCGTTCCAGGAGACCCGGAACGCCATGACGACCACAACGACCAGGGCGAGGACAAGGGCAGCGCGTCCGTTGCGGTGAAGGTTCATGCTGCACCGCCCGGCTGCCCGGCGCGACCGTTGACTTGGTCGCGGTGGGCGGCGAGCACCCGGCGGCGGGCGCGGCGAATGCGCTTCTCGTCCAGCTCGGTCGGGGTGCGGTCGATGGTGATGATCTGCGCGTCCAACAGCTCCATCTCGGCGCGGATGGCGGGCATCTCGCGTTCGATGGCGTCCAGCTCCGCATCCGTGGGCTCCATGAACGGAGCGAACGCGGTAACAGCCTCTTGAACAGTGACGATGTGCTGCATGGGTCGTGGTCTCCCTAGCAGGTGAAACGGCCCGAACAGCGGCTCCCGGGTGGCACCCCGGGAGCCGCGCGCCGTTGAAGTCGGTAGATCCGGCTCCCCTCAGCGCTGCTCGTGCGAGACGAGCAGCGGAGGCAACCGGCCGCAGCCACTGAGCTGCGGAAAGGTCGAGTCGTACAGATGCGCGGCCTTGCAGCCGCGCGGCCGTCATTTCGGGGGAGACGGCTCAGATGCCCACGTATTCGCGATGTCAAAGAGCAGTCAGCACGGGGCTCGCGGCGTGCGACCGAAGCCGCCTTCCTGCCGAGCAGTCCCGTCCCGAGATGGTGCAGTACCTGTTTTACAGGTACTGCATAGGGCTCCGTCAAGCCTGCTGACAGAACCTCTTGGTTTTGCGCCGGGACTTCTTGGCGCACATTCAGAATCGCTGCAGGTCAGGGGAGTTGGTTACCCCGTACGTGGACAGCTCGGGGAGTTCTGACTACCGTCAAGAGCTCCCTACTGCCTTCAAGAGCTCCCTAGATGTCCCCTGGGGGATGGATGTCCAACGAGCGTTTGCGCTCAGCCCTGTTGGCGAGCGGCATGACCATCCAGGACTTGGCTGACAAGATCAAGGTCAACCCCAAGACGGTCGAACGTTGGATCACGCAGGGCAAGGCGCCGTACCGGCGGCACCAGTACGCCACTGCCGCCGCGCTCAAGGTCGACGTCACGACGCTGTGGGACGACGGAAAAACGCTGGAGAGCGCAACAGACCTGACCAAGGCCGAGATTGTGGCCGTGTACCCACACCGCCACACAGTGCCGCTAGGCCTCTGGCGCGAGATGTACGCACGAGCCCACAGGAACCTTGACGTCCTCGTCTACTCCGGGCTCTTCCTGTCGGAGGACCCCCTCTTCATCGATCTTCTGAAGAGGAAGGTTGAGGGGACCACTCAGGTGCGCATCCTGCTAGGAGATCCAGACTGCGAGGCTGTTCGGCAGCGCGGCATAGATGAAGGCCATCGGATCATGGACGGCAAGATCCGGAATGCACTTGTGAACTATCGCCCACTCTTCAAGAGCCACCCTGAGATCGGCTTCCGGCTGCACGCCACGACGCTGTACAACTCCATCTACCGATCCGATGACGAGATGCTCGTCAACCCGCACGTCTACGGGATCGGCGCTTACATGGCACCCGTCTTCCACCTGCGCCGTATGCCGGGGGGCGGCCTGTTCGACACGTACGCGAATAGCATCGAACAGACCTGGGGAAGCGCTCGTCAGGTTACGGACAGCGACAGCACAGGAGCCTGAGCATGGGACGGATTGACTACCTGCACGACCCTGACGCGCCCAAGGCCAACTCGGTCGTGCCCTCGGTCGTGGCGTTCGTCCAGAACGATGCGGGTCAGGTGCTCATGATTCAGCGTTCCGACAACGGGCGTTGGGCACTGCCCGGTGGTGGGCACGACGTGGGGGAGTCCATCAGCAACACCGTGGTGCGTGAAGTCTGGGAAGAGACCGGCATCAAGGCGGAAGTCGTCGACGTGTCCGGGATCTACACGGACCCCGGACACGTGATGCAGTACGACGACGGCGAGGTGCGCCAACAGTTCAGTATCTGCTTCCGCGCTCGGCCGGTCGGCGGCGAGGTGCGCACCAGCAACGAGACGACACAGGTCCGCTGGGTCGACCCGGCGGACCTGTCGAAGCTGGACGTCCACCCCACGATGCGGCTTCGGATCGAGCACGCGATGGACCGGACGCGGACGGCTCCCTACATCGGCTGACGCTTGGCGGCGGCGACCCGTTCGAGCACGCGCGACGTGCTCGCCAGGATCTCCGGCTCAGCGCGGCGGATGAACGTCCCGATGAGGCTGTCCGGCCCGTAGCGCCCGGCGATCTCGTTGACACGGTCGACGGGATTCGTCGGAGTCCCGTCCGGCGTGGTGTTCATGTCGCAGTAGCAGAGAGCGTCATTGAGGTGCGCGCTCTCACGCGGGAACTCGCCCTCCAGCTCCTCACGCAAGCCCCGGGCTTCCGCCTCCATCCATGCGCACGAGTGGTGAGCCACCAGGTTCACGATCCGTTCGTCGGCCTGCGCCACGTCGCGGAGGTAGCGGGCGCCATCGAGCGGGTGGAAGCCGGTCTTGGCGAGGTCCGGCGAGTAGCCGATGTCGTGCAGGACAGCTGCGGCTTCTAGCAACTCGGCATCCTCCCCGAGAACTAGCGCGACGCTTCGCGCTCGCTGGGCGACTCCCAAGGAATGCTGCCACCGCCGCGGAAGCGGCTCGGCGAGCAGGGACTCAGCCAGGGGATAGGCCCACTCCGTCAACTTCGGCAAGCTAGGAACGCTCCTCTCGCGTTGGCACGGCGCGGACCGTCCGCACCCTGCCCTGTCCTCCCCCCGCCAGCACGCCGGCGGTCTCCAACTTGTCCAGAGCCTTGGTCACCGTGGGACGTGAGACCCCGAACCGTTCGGCCAGCGCGGAAGCGCTTGGGAACGCTTCCCCTACTTCGAGCCCTTCAGCCGTGATGATGTCCGCGATCCGCTGATCGAGCGGGCGCCGGTCGGCTTGTGCACCCGAGCGCACGACTCGCCACCGCTCGCCCGGCGCCGGTTCGGCCACGCCTGCTTGCCGCAGCACGCCGAACGCACGGAGCGCGACTCCGCGTGAGACTTTGTGGTCGCGCATGACCTCAGCCAGGGACGGCAACTCCGTCATGTTCTGGTCGTCCTCGATCTGCCGCTTCACTGCTTCGGCAATCTGTAGGAAGGTTCCCCGAGGGTTGGCCTGTTGCGACACTCGCTCTCCCTCTGTGTTCGCCCGTCGTCACCCCCAAGACTCCCACGACTCACGACCGCTGCGGAGAGGGCCCGGGCGGCGCCGCTCATACCCAGGGCCGGGGATCCGGGCCGCCACTCGCAGCGCTCAGGCCGCAGTGCCCCTCACACTTCCTTAGCTGCCGCCTTGACTAAAGCTGCCCACCTATATGGCGCAGAACAGCCTCGCCCACTCGATCGGCTTCGGCGCGAGGGCGGAGCTTCGAGCACGAGGACCTTTTGTAAAACCATGCGCGGCCGCGTTTGGTCCTGAGACGATAGAGGTGAAGCCTTCCCACAAACGAAAGCGCTGGTGTGCCTGAATGGATAATTCACCTACCGAGACGTTCGATTTTGACGTCGCTCTCTCTTATGCCGCAGAGGACCGCAAGTATGTTGAGGCTATTGCTGGCATGCTCGAAGAAAAGGAAGTTCGGATCTTCTATGACGAATATTTCACTGCTGACCTGTGGGGCCGCGATCTATATACCGAATTGGATGAGGTGTACAGGAAGCGTGCGCGATTCGTCATCGTTTTCGTATCTTTCCACTACATCAGTAAGCCTTGGACGCAGCATGAGCGTATGAGTGCACAGGCGCGAGCGCTGACCGAAAAGGACCCGTACTTCCTTCCCGTAAGACTCGATGACAGTGAACTGCCCGGATTGCGTCCCACTATTGGGTACATTGATGCTCGAAGTACCCCACAGGAACAGCTAGTATCCCTGGTTAGACAAAAGCTTTCTGGTGCCCCTGGGGCAACAAAGCCGGAACCGAAGATTCTCCGCGTTCCACGTACCCCTGATGAACAACGAGAGCTTCTCGCGCAACGCCCTCCTGCGTGGGAGTATCTTCTCTATGGCGGTGTACTTTGGCAGCGCCGCAACGCCCTGGAAGCAAAGTGGCGAGACCATGAATTGGGATACGCGAGCCGCACAGGCCAGCACTATGAAATCAGCCAAGTTTTTACGTTCCTCCAGAACTCACTAAGTGACCTTGCGGCCTGCCCCGTGAACATTCTCAAGATGCTGAGCACCGAAGCTCAGCTGCGTGCTTTCGGGGCCCGGGGGGAGCCCGGAAATGCTGAGCTGATCGAGCATATTGCTACACGATTGGTAGGGATCTACGAGCAGATGATGGATGTCGCCTCGGCGCTTAGAGGTGCAGGTGTCCCAGAAGAGCTGAGCGAAGTGATGGAGGCAACAGCCAGGCTGGCGGACCAACCTCTGAAAGAGATTCGAGACTTCATCGATCGATTCGTAGCAGAAGCGGACTCTGTTCCCGAGCGAATCGCCGGGGGTAAAAATCTGGAGATTACGCTGGACCTAACCATGACAATTGACGATGAAGCACTGGAGCGCCAAACCAATGAAATGGATAGAGCTAGGCGGCGCCTCGGATTGTAGGATCACGGCCTCAACATCGCGCTTGAACGAGCAAATCCACAAACTGCGCGACTCGCCGGAAGCTTGAGGGGCGATGATCACGCGCCCAAAAGCCGCTCCGCCGACCTATGAGGAAGCGTTGCTCCGTGACCTGTATGGAAGGCGAGCTAGTCTTGGGCCGCCTCGCATTTCACCTATTTCAGTTCAGGAGTCAATAATGAATTCTTCAAACCCTGGTCCGAATATTCCGATCAGCGATCAACAGGTAAAGCATCTTGAATTCATTCAGGCAATTGTCACCAGGCTTGGGAATGGTTCATTTTTGATTAAAGGATGGACCCTGACTGCGGCGGGTATTTTTTTCGCTGTACTCTCTAAGGATCTCAGCTGGAAGGTGGCTGTCACAGGATTTATGCCGATTGCAGGTTTTTGGCTTCTCGATAGCTACTATTTGCGACAAGAGCGACTCTTCAGGAAACTCTATGACGCAGTTCGTCTGCCTGGGTCGACCGTCGAGCCGTTTGCCATGAAAGTCAATAGCTATCACTCGGCAGTTCCCTGGATGGACGTCATTAGATCCCATACGATGCGGAATTTCTACGGCACTCTTGCCTTGGTGAATCTCGTCTTCCTGGTCGGTGGAATCCTCAAAGATCGCGCCTGGTGTTAATGCACAATACAATCCCCTGCCGCTGCGAGCAGCGGCAGGGGATTGGCTCTCACCTTTACCGATCGGAGATTGCAGCCTCAACCCAGGCGGGAATATTCTGCGTGATGTATCGGTAGACGTCCCTGCTGTCGGTGTAAGGGGGATCGTAAGCTTTAACCAGCGAAGACAGTCTGCCTCCGTTGGTCAGCGGGATGCTGGCGAACGGGTTGGCCCCTTTCGGTGACTGAAGCTGGGCCAAGTTCTTCAGGCGGTGAATGTGGACTCCGAAGACACCCTTGCCATCGTTCCAGGCCTTCTCGATCTCGTAGTTAATCCACTTTCGACCGGCCGTCTCCGACCCAATCATGATGATTGCGACTGATTTGCCGTAGAGCTGATCGTCGATCCATCGCTTGATGGCCGCATCGCCGCCCCGCTTCACTTCCTCCCAGGCGTTATCCGAAACTTCCCTGTTTCCCTCGATAACCCCGGCGCTCCGAATTTGCGCCACTCGGTGGCTGTCGCGAACGTAGTGGAAGCTGTAAAATGCCTTGCGACTCATGTCTCCACTTTCACGGTATGGTGGTCTTGTTGTACCCTGCGCGACTCAAGATTGAAAATCCTGAGAGGTAGGCGTGGCCATGGTTACTGATGATTTGGATGAGTGTTCATTCTGTCTTATCGTCCAAGGGCGCTCTGAGGCTGAAGTGGTATTTGAATCTCCGGACAGTGTCGCCTTTCTTCCGCTGAATCCGGCAACATTGGGTCATACCTTGGTAGTACCAAGAATGCATGTGCAGGATCTGTGGGATCTCGAATCCGAACCAGCGAAAAGTCTTATGGAGTCGACCCTTCGGGTTGCTCATGGCCTTCGTGTCGCCCTGAAGCCTCAAGGCCTAAATCTGATTAATTCCTCCGGATTCGCTGCCAGCCAGACCATCTTTCACTTGCACATGCATCTGGTTCCCCGATGGGATGGCGACAGAGTTGGAAACATCTGGCCCCCGAAGCAGCCCATGGCAGCTACTGCGCGCAAGCAGCTGGCTGACGAGGTGCGCGAAGGGGTGGAGGTGGCCGTACGGCTCAACCTGCCGTCATGAACAGCTTGGCAGGCTCCATGGCCAGGATCCTGACATTTTCGGAAGTTACTGTGCATTAACATGTGCGCCCCGGAAGGGGTAGGGCTCCGCGACGAAACGGTCATGCTCCGCAGCCGTGCCCTTTGAGCCTTCAAGTGCGTTCAACGGCAGCTTCGGCTGGTCGCAGCAGCCAGGGGCACGCCAGCCCAAGGTCGAGTGCCCGCCATAGTGGCCTCGGGATGAAGAGGTCGTGGTCTCAACGGTGGTCTCAATGGCCGCCCGTTCCATGGCGATCCGCTGATGTCCACGGAAGTCTGGCAACCCATCTGACCAGGGGTGTGAGTCCCACGGCGGACATCCGTGGACACTCCCGGACCAAGATCGGACAACTCGTAATGCGTAGGTCTCGGGTTCGAATCCCGAAGGCGGCTCT
>NZ_JBQQBS010000106.1:0-16152 GCF_052245395.1 Streptomyces sp. 4N124 | reverse complement strand
TGGCCCACGGCTCCGGCGTATCCGCGCCCGGCCTCGAACGGCCTGCCCTCGGTCTGTTCCCACTCCGGGTCACGCCCGGCCGCGTCAAGGACCGCCTCGTCGGTGGAGTGCACCGGCTGGTCGGGGCCCTCCTCGGGCTCGGGGCAGGCACGGACCGCGACGCGCAGGGTGGCCGAGTCGACGGCCTCGTCCGGCTTGCGGGCGGTGCCGTCCGGGTCGGTGACGCGGACGAGGCGCAGCTTGTTCTCGGTGAGGGTGCCCGTCTTGTCGAAGCAGATGGTGTCCATCCGGCCGAGCGCTTCCAGGGTGCGCGGGGTGCGGACCAGCACGCCCCGCTTGCTGAGCCTGCGCGCGGCGGCCAGCTGCGCGACCGTGGCCACCAGCGGCAGCCCTTCGGGTACGGCGGCCACCGCGACCGCGACCCCGCCGCTCACCGCCCGGCGGATCGGGGTGCCGCGCAGCAGCGCGAGACCGGTCACGGCGGCGCCGCCCGCCATGGTCAACGGCATTGCCTTGCGGGTGAGTTCCTGCAGCCGGGCCTGCACCCCGGCGGCCGGCGGCTTGCGTGCGGCGAGGTGGACCGCGCGGGCGGCCTCGGTGTGGTCGCCGGTCTCCACCACGACGGCACGGGCCTGTCCGGCCACCACGGTCGTGCCCTCGTACACCATGCAGCTGCGGTCGGCGACCGGTGCGCGCGGGGTCGGGGCGGTCTGTTTCTCCGCGGGCAGGGATTCGCCGGTCAGCGCGGACTCGTCGACCTCCAGGCCGTCCTCCCACAGCAGGCGGGCGTCGGCGGGCACGACGTCGTCGGCCTGCAGTTCGATCACGTCGCCGGGCGTGAGGCGTGCGGCGTCGACGGTGTGCGGGTGGTCCGAGGTCCCGTCGGGTGCGACGCGTGCCTTCTGCTTCTGTTCCGCGAGCAGCCCGGACAGCGCCCGTTCGGCCCGCAACCGCTGTATGCCGCCGACCAGGGCGTTCAGGTCGAGGGCGCCGACGACCAACAGGGCGTCCACGACCGAGCCGAGGATCGCCGACGCGGCCGAGCCGACGGCCAGCACCGGGGTGAGCGGGTCGTCCAGCTCCCCCCGTACGGCCCGGCCCAGCCGCAGCGCCCCCTTGGCCGGCGCGAACACCGGGACACGGCCGACGGTCTTGGCTGCCTGCCGCACCTTGGAGGCAGCCTCGGACGCCAGAGTCGGGGGCTCTTCCAGCCGGCGCTCCAGCCGCTGTCGTACGTCCTTCGCCTTCAGCTCATGCCAGGCCACGCGCGCCCGGGGACGCGGCGCGCGGGTGGCCGCGACGCCGACGGCGTCTCGCGCCCCGGCCACCAGGGCCAGCGCCGCGCTCGCGTCGACGGGCGCATGCCGCAGACCGGGCAACGGCGAGCGGGTGCTGCGCCCGGACTCGCCCACGGCCACCAGCAGCCCGGACAGCGCCGCGCCGGACCGGGCCAGTGTCTGCGAACGCCGCCCGACCTTCCGCGCCACCGGCACGGCCGCGAGCAGCCGCCATACGTCGGCCAGACCGCCCGGCGCCACCACGTCGGCGCCCCAGGCCACGGCCGCGTCACCGTCGGCGAGCGCGACGGCCACATCGCCGGCGAGCAGCCCGGACAGGGTGTCTGTGTCATCGGCCGAGCTCGGCCGGGCGACGGTCAGGACACCGCCGCGACCGCGCAGTTGGTTCACCGTCCGGCTGAAGGACCGCTCGGCTGACACGACGTGATCGGCGAGGGCGGTGAAGTCGCCGAGCGAGGGATCGTCCGTCACGACGACCCGGAGTCCGGCCCGCCGTGCCGCGTCCAGGACGGCCTCGGCCCAGGGGTCCGCGGCGCCGTCGGGGGTGTGCAGCGCGCTCGGGTGCAGGAACACGGTGGTGACCGTCCCCAGCTGCCGCATGCGTTCCATGTGGCGGACCAGCACGCCGGTGCGGGCGAGCGCGCAGCCCAGTGCGGCGTGGAAGGCGGCGGGTCCGTAGCGGGCCGCCTTCGGGGAGCCCGCGAGGACCGCTTCGGCCGCCTCGGTGCCGTCGTGCTTCACCAGCAGCGTCACGGCCGCGCCGACCACGCTGCCCGTCTCGGCGTGGACCGCGTACTCGTGCGCCGGGGTGGTGCGCAGCGGCGGGCGCGGGAACCGCTCCGGGGCCACGTCCTCCCGCTCGGGTCCGCAGACCCGGTCGTGGACCGCGTCGAACGCGGCCGCGCGGGCGACCGCCTCCGCGAGCTGAACCGAGCGCAGGCCCGCGTCGAGCACGAGGGACATCGGGGTGCGGCCCGCGCCATGGGCCGCGGCGTTCGACACGGCCAGGATCAGGTCCATGCGGGAGAACCCGAACCGTTCGCGCAGCCAGGCGCGGAAGCGGGGGTTCTCGCGCAGCAGGGTCACCACCGCCGTCATGGCGCGGGGCGAGTGCGGCAGTCGCAGGACTGAGCCGGTCACCGAGACCACGACACCCGCCGCGTCGGCCGCGAGTGCCGCCGCGCTGGTCCGTACGAGGGCCGGGTCGCCGGGATGCGTGAATTCCTCCGTCGGTTCGTCCACCGGCTCCAACCCGTGTTCGGCGGCGAGCGCGTGCGCCTTCTCCTCCACCCGTTCGGACACGGCCGCCTCACTCGCGGCCACGACCAGCCGGGCGAGGCCGCCGTCCCAGTAGGCGTAGGCCACGTCCGGCCGTTCGGCCAGCGCCGTGGCCACCTTGCGTGCCGCCTTGGCCATCCCGCCCGCCCGCCGCACCCGCTCCGGCTCGGTCGGCCGGAGCGGCAGATGGGTCCGGTGACCGGACCGCCAGGTGTGGTCACCGCCCGGCAGCGCCCTGCGGGTCACCCGCGCCACCCTGACGACGGCGTCCGCCCCTCGCACACCGGCTCGCGCCGTCCCGGCCGCCGCCCCGGCGGCCACACCCACACCGGGCGCGGCCCCGTGCACCAGCAGTCGCGGCCCCGCCAGCACCGCACCGGACAGGGCCGTGGCAGCCCCCGTCAGCACTCCCATGACTCACCTCAGCTCTTCGTGCTCGCGCGCTTCGACGCTGTGCTCCGGCTCTTCGGCGCGCTCTTGCCGCTGCCGGCGGACGTCGACCGGGTGCTCGACGTCTTGCGGGTGCCGCCGGACGTCTTGCGGGTGCCCGTGGACGACTTTCCGCCGCGGCTGGATGTCGTACGACGGCCGGTGGCCGACGTACTGCTGCTGGACGACGTACGACTGCCGCGTGCCGTCGTCTTCTGGTCGCCTGTCTCTTCGCTCCCGCCGGGCTTGGGCTGGGTCAGCCAGACCACTGCCGCCCCCGTGAGGGCGATGGGCCATTCGACGATGCCCGCGACCCCGAGGAGCCCGGCCCCGGTGTACGCGACCATGCGCCGGCCGCGCGGGGACACGGCGCCGACCGCGTCCAGCGTGCCTTCGGCCGCCTTGGTGACCACACCGGCGCCGGGGACCCTGCGCAGCGCCGTCGCGGTGGTGTGCAACGGTTCGCGAATGGGTTCCGGAAGATCGAGCGACGGCTTCTGCCGTGTCATGACTCTCGATGCCTCCCTCACAGATCGGCACTCTCTTCACGGCCGGGTTCCCGCGAAACGGAACGTCACCCGTGCGGAGGGCGGCGGGCGACGAACGCGCCGACCCTGGAAGCGCTCCCACACCCTCGCTCCGTCCAGCGTGGCGCTCACCTGCGGTGTCCGAATGCGTTCTGCGCAAAGCGTTGACTAGAAAGCGCTTGCCCCCTACGTTCCGTTCAGCAGGCTGACCGGCTGACACCCCATCAGGCCGGAATCAGCGGCATGCCCCAACGCAGCGTTCAGCATGGCGTACGTCATTCACACATACGACCAATCAAGGCAACGCGAAGGGACGCACCCGCATGCGTACAGGCCCCCTCCGTACACACGCGCAAAGAACCACCCTGGTGACGGCCGCCGCGGCCGCTCTCGCGACGGCGGCCGCCCTCGCCCTTCCCCAGTCGGCCGGTGCCGCCGAGAGCTCGCCCATCGGATTCGGCGCCGGCGCGACCGGCGGCGGCAGCGCCTCCGCGGTCACCGTCTCGACGCTGAGCGCCTTCAAGACGGCCGTCACCGGCAGCGCGGCCAAGGTCGTCCGGGTGAACGGCCTGATCTCGCTGAGCGGTCAGGTCGACATCGGCTCCAACACCACGGTCCTGGGCGTCGGTTCGTCCTCCGGGTTCACCGGCGGCGGGCTGCGGCTGAAGGAGGTGACGAACGTCGTCATCCGCAATCTCAACATCAGCAAGCCGGTCGCGCCCGCCGACGGCATCACCGTCCAGGAGTCGACGAAGGTCTGGATCGACCACAACGCCTTCTCGGCGGACCGCGAGCACGACAAGGACTACTACGACGGTCTGCTCGACATCAATCACGGCGCCGACAACGTGACCGTCTCCTGGAACACCTTCAAGGACCACTTCAAGGGCTCGCTCGTCGGACACAGCGACAACAACGCGAGCGAGGACACCGGTCACCTGAAGGTGACGTACCACCACAACCACTTCAGCAACGTCTACTCGCGCATCCCCAGCCTGCGCTTCGGCACCGGCCACTTCTACAACAACTACGTGGACGGCGCCGACACCGCCTGCCACTCGCGCATGGGCGCCCAGATGCTCGTCGAGAACAACGTCTTCCGTGCGACGAAGGTCGCGGTCACCACCAACCGCAGCAGCGACGTCGACGGATACGCCAACCTGCGCGGAAACGACCTCGGTGGAGCCGCCACCGAGATCTCGCGGGTCGGCAGCTTCACCGCCCCGCCGTACGGCTACACCGCGGAGTCCGCCTCGACGGTCGTCTCCTCGGTCACGTCCGGCGCGGGCACCGGAAAGATCTGACCACCCCCCAACTGGAAGAAGGCATCGGGACATGACTTCACCAGCACTTCCACGCGCCCGCCGGCGCGCACTGACCAGCGGACTGGCCACACTCGGCCTCTCTTCTGTCATGATCATGACAATAGGTGTGCCGCCTGCGAGCGCCGCCAACTGGCCGACCCCCAACGGCAGCCAGGGGACCTCCTCCACCATCTCCGTGTCCGGCACCAAGGACTACGGGATGAAGAAGTTCTACGGCACTGGGGACCTGGCCGGCGACGGTCAGGAAGAGGGCCAGGACCCCATCTTCAAGCTCGCGGCCGGCGCGACGCTGAAGAACGTCATCATCGGCGCGCCCGGCGCCGACGGCATCCACTGCGAGGGCAACTGCACGCTGCAGAACGTGTGGTGGGAGGACGTCGGCGAGGACGCCGCCACCTTCCGCGGCGGCTCCACCTACACCGTCACCGGCGGTGGCGCGAAGAAGGCCGCCGACAAGGTCTTCCAGCACAACGGACCCGGCACGCTGAACATCTCCAACTTCGCGGTCAGCGAGTTCAAGACGCTCTACCGCTCCTGCGGCGACTGCTCCACGCAGTACACACGCAAGGTCAACCTCAGCAACATCGAGGTGACCGGCACGGGCTCCACCGCACGCCTCGTCGGCATCAACGTCAACCGGGGCGACGTGGCGACACTGCGTGGCATCACGATCCTCAACGACGCGAGCCGCAAGGTCATCCCCTGCCAGAAGTACAACAACAACACCGCGGTCGGTACGGGCCCGGACAGCACCAACTGCCTGTACTCCACCTCGGACATCACCTACCGCTGACCACTCCCCCCGCGGTGAAGGCGGCCGTCCGAAGCGTCCCTGCACGGCGCTTCGCACGGCCGCCGTGTCATGCCCGCCGCTCCCGCACGACCTGCGTGAACTCCCGCTGGTAGTCGGCGTACGCGGCGCGCAGGGCCGGTCCGGGCCAGTCGGAGGGGAGGAGTTCCCCGGGCAGGACGGGGTCGAGGAGCAGATGACGTACGACGGCCGCGAAGGCGGTGAGCCGGTCGGCGGGGCGCTCCACGCGCGCGACGTGGCTGAGCAGGGCATGGGCCGTGCGGGCCCAGGTGTCCAGCGGCCAGAGGGTCCACGCCAGGTCGCGTGCGGGTTGTTCGGGGTGGGCCGTGAAGGGCCGGAGCACCGCGTGGAGGTCCCCCGGGAGCGCGCGGCGGAGATTGGCGGGGCGCAGCCAGACGCCTTCGCGCAGTTCGGCGAGGCGGAGGGTGGTCAACCGGGTCCGCAGTTCGGCGCGTTCGGCGGGGCCCCGGCCCGTCGCCGTGATCACGGCCATCTCCCAATCGCCGTCCCACGCGCGCGTGCTGGGCTCCACGGCGTCGTCCTGACGGCGCTGGCGCTCCAGCAGACGGTCCCCGATGCGATACCCGGCGTCCGTGCGCCGCAGGTCGCCGGCGGCCGTCATCCGGCTGAGCGCGGCCCGCAGGGTGGAGCCGCCGACACCGAAGGGCTCCACCACGCGCGCGAGGTCCTTCACCGGCAGCTCGGGCGGATGGATGCCGAGGAGCAGGCTCAGGACGACCGAGCGCGCCGAGAGCGGGCGCAGGTGCAGCTCGTCTGCCTGGACCGTTCGCATGGTCACGTACTGTACGGGCCGGATCGAATCGCTGCATTATTGCTACGACCGCAGGAAAAGTGCAACACTCACCGTATGGCCACCACACTCGCGCACGAACAGGGCCCTCAGGGCCACGCCACACACGACGTGACCAACCAGCCCCCAGCCCTGGCCCCGTACGACGCCTCCGACGACACGGCCCTGCTCGAAGGGCTGCGCCGCGAGGGTGCCGGGTGGGCCGAGGAGGGGCTCCGGCGGCTCGGACTGCGGGCCGGGAGCGCCGAGGCACAGGAGTGGGGCGAGCTGGCCAACCGGTACGAGCCGGAGCTGCGCACGCACGACCGGTACGGCAACCGGATCGACGAGGTCGAGTTCCATCCGAGCTGGCACCACCTGATGCGTGTCGCGGTCACCGAGGGACTCGCCGCGACACCCTGGGCCGAGGACCGTCCCGGTGCCCATGTCGCCCGGACCGCGGGCGGGTTGGTGTGGGGGCACACGGAGGCCGGGCACGGCTGTCCGACGTCCATGACGTACGCCGCCGTTCCCGCGCTGCGCCGGCAGCCGGAGCTGGCGAAGGTCTACGAACCCCTGCTGACCAGCCGTGAGTACGACCCCGGGCTGCGGGTGCCGACGGAGAAGCGGGGCCTGCTGGCGGGCATGGGGATGACCGAGAAGCAGGGCGGCTCCGACGTCCGCACGAACACGACGACGGCGACGCCCAGCGCCGAGCCCGGCGTGTACACGCTGCGCGGGCACAAGTGGTTCACCTCGGCGCCGATGTGCGACGTGTTCCTGGTGCTGGCTCAAGCCCCGGACGGGCTGTCGTGTTTCCTGGTGCCGCGCGTCCTGCCCGACGGCACCCGCAACACCTTCCGCATCCAGCGGCTCAAGGACAAGCTGGGCAACCGCTCCAACGCCTCCTCCGAGCCGGAGTTCGACGGCACCGTGGCCTGGCTGGTCGGGCCCGAGGGCCAGGGTGTGAAGACGATCATCGAGATGGTCAACTGCACACGGCTGGACTGCGTGATGATGTCGGCAACGCTGATGCGCCAGACACTCGTCCAGGCCGGGCATCACGCCCGGCACCGCAGCGCGTTCGGCGCCCGGCTGGTCGACCAGCCCCTGATGCGCAACGTCCTGGCCGATCTGGCGCTGGAGTCGGAGGCCGCCACGACGCTCACGCTGCGGCTGGCGGGCGCGGCCGACCGGGCCGTGCGCGGGGACGCCGGTGAGGCGGCTTTCCGCCGGATCGCCACCGCCGTGGGCAAGTACTGGGTCACCAAGCGGGGCCCGGCCTTCACCGCGGAGGCCCTGGAGTGCCTCGGCGGCAACGGCTATGTGGAGGAGTCGGGCATGCCCCGCCACTACCGGGAGGCTCCCCTGCTGTCGATCTGGGAGGGTTCGGGGAACGTCAACGCCCTCGATGTACTGCGGGCGTTGCGCCGGGAGCCCGGCACCGCGGACGCGCTCTTCGCCGAACTCGCCCTGGCGCAGGGGGCGGACGCCCGCCTGGACGCGGCCGTGAACCGGCTTCGGGACGCGTTGGCCGAGGGGTCCGAGGCGGGCGCCCGTCGTCTGGTGGAGCGGATGGCCCTGACCCTCCAGGCCTCCCTGCTGGTCCGGCACGCCCCCTCGGCGGTCGCCGACGCCTTCTGCGCCAGCCGGCTCGGCGGCGACTGGGGACACGCCTTCGGCACCCTCTCCGACGCCGCTGACCTGGACGCGATCCTGCGGCGGGCCCTTGTGTCGGCGAACTGACCGGATCGCACACAGTCACGCCCCGATTCCGCTTCGTTGTCAGTGCCGTGGTGCACACTCACGACCAGTGGAACTCGCTGGGGAGGACAACGTGTTCACGGGGATCGACGAGGTCGACTGGGCCGCGCTGCGGCACGCGTACGGAAGTGCGGAGGACGTGCCCGGCATGCTGCGGGGGCTGGCCTCCGTGGACCCGGCCGAGCGGGAGATCGCACTCGACGGCATGTACGGCGCGGTGCACCACCAGGGCGACGTGTACGACTCGACACTCGCCTGCGTCCCCTTCCTGTTCGCGCTCGCGGGGCGGGAGGAGGTGCCCGATCGGGGCGGCATCGTGGAACTGCTGGTCAGCATCGGCGGGGACGGTGGCGCGGAACTCCTCGGCGGCAGCTACGCGATGGCCCACACCGCGGTCCGTGCGAGCGCCGGGGAGTTCGCCCGTCTGGTCGGGGACCCGGACGCCGGGGTGCGGCGTGCGGCAGCGGGAGCGGTCGTGCGGTTCCTGGACGAACCGGCAAGGGTGCTGGGGCTGTTGCGGGAGCGGATCATGGTCGAGCGGGACGACGGCGTGCTGCTCGCCCTGACCGAGAGTCTCGGGCTCTTCGCCCGACGGCACCCCGGTCAGGCCGCGGGCGCGCTGGACCTCCTCACGACGCAGAGCGCGCCGCCGTACGGTCCCGGGCTGCGGATCGCCGCACTGGGCCAGCTGGCGGCCTGCGCTCCCGACCGGCTCCCGGCCGACCTGGTGGACACCGTCGTACGACTGCTCAGGGACCGGTCCGAACGGCGGCCTGTCACGTCGGACGAGCCGGATCGGCCGGACACGAACACGCTCGTCGGCCGACTGCGGCGGCTCCGCCCCTCGGACGAGGAGGGCTCCCAGCTGCTGCGCACCCTGCACACCGCCCTCGGCAGCCGCGTGGAGGACCGGATCGGCCTGCTGTGCGGTCAGTTGACCAGCCCCGATCCGGTCGACCGGTGCAACGCCGTGTGGATGTCGACGAAGCTGTTCGGCGAGTGGCGCGCCGACTACAGCGAACCCGTGGCGTTGATCGGTGCCCAACTGGGCGCGGACGACGACCGGTTGCGCGAGGCCGCGGTGTCCGCCCTCACGGGCCTCGTCGACATCGCCCGCCCTGCCGCCGACGACCTCTACACGCTGGTCGCCTCCCGCCCCGACCTGTGGGTACAGCAGTGGGCGCACGGCCTGCCGTCTCTGGGTGGCCCGCTCAAAGTCCTGGCCCAGACCGGCGATCCCAGGGCGGTGCCGGTACTGGCGGAGGTCCTGGAGGGGCCGGCCGTACCCCACGACCTGGGGCAGGTGATCCCCTATATGGGCCGGGCCGCGACGCCGTTGGCTCCCGCGTTCCGGCGCAGGCTCGATGAACTCCCTCTTGACTCCCCGGAGTCGCATGAGCGGGCCACGTCGCTGCTACTGGCGCTGCGGGTGCTGCACGACAGGGAGTGTGTGCCCGGGGTGCTGCGACTGCTGCTCGGCACACCGGAGGAAGCGCGGCTGCGGGACGTTGTGGTGGAGAACTCGGTACGGACCCTGGGGTCGCTCGGAAGCGCGGCACAAGAGGCGATACCGGCGCTGCGCGGGCTGCTGGAGGGCGAGTTCGCCGTAGCTGCCGCGGACGCGCTGTGGTCGTTGGCGGCCGACACGAGCGCTGTACTGCCTGTCCTGCTGCGGGAGTTGACGTTCGGCAACGCGCGCCGGCGCGGAGCGGCGGCCGACGTGCTGGCGCGGCTTGGCCCCGCGGCACACCCTGCGCTGCCAGGTCTGCTGCCGATGACCGAGACCGGCACGGTCTGGGAACGGATGGCGGCGGCGTGCGCGATCTGGCGGATCACCGCGGAGCCGGACCCCGCCCTTCCGGTGCTGCGCGGCGCCTGGGCGGAGAATCCGTACACACGCCTCACCATCGCCGAGTGCATCGCCGCCATGGGACCGACGGGAGCTCCCCTGCACGACCTGCTCCGGGCGGAACTGTCCTCGGTCCGGCGGCACCAGGCGACCTCCGACGGATTCGGCCAAGGCGTGTTCGCCGACGAGCAGTTGCTGCGGGTGTGCCGCGAGGCGTTGAGGGGCGGGTAAGGGCCTCCGGCCCGCCGCTCACCCCGTCGTCCGCCCCCACAGCGGGCCGAGCAGCGCCCACTCCGCGTCCCACATCTCCATGCGCCTGCGCTCCAGCCGGCCGCACAGGACCCGGCCCCCGACGAAGGGAAGCGCCGCCGCTGCCACTCCCATCAGCGCGCCGGTCATCGCGGCCTGCAGGCGGGCCTGGGACGCGGTGGCGGGCCTGGTCACCAGGCGGCCCTGCGGGTCCGTCCACACGGTGACCGGGGAGCCGACGGCGCTGCCCGTTCGGACCCGGGCCTGGCCGGTGTGCACGGAGCCGTCCGGCGCGGTCCAGCGCACCTTGCCCCAGACCCGCTCGCCGCTGATCGCGCCCGTGTTGGTGTCGGCCGAGCCAGGGGCCTGCTCGGTGAGCCTGGCCACCGTGGGACGCCACTCGACGCGCTCCTGGGCCAGTCCGTGCTCCACGGACCGGCTCACCGCCAGACCTGCGGACACCCCGACGAGGACGGTGAACACCCAGGCACCGAGCACCACCCAGGCCTCCACCACGTCGGCCTGACGCTTGAGCGGGTTGCGCCGCCAGCGCCACAGCCACACCTTCGGACCACGGAACGCCATCGAAGGCTTCCTCTCATGAGCGCGCGAACATCCCCGACCGTCCTTCCATACGTCGGACGGCTCGCGGATGCTCAGGGATGGTCCCCCGGGCCGACGGTCCCACGGGCCCGACGCGCTCACCGGGGTCTGACCGAAAATGACCGGATCACTCCGGGATCGACACCGTGCGCCGGTCCTGGCGCGGGCAGCCGCACCGCCCTGACCTGCGAGGAAGTCGTTTCCAGAGGTGACTGTCAGTGGTCGGGTGCAGACTGGCCGGTGTCTTGGACAAAGATGTCGCGGAGGTGTTCGGCATGACCGAGGTACTGCTCGCCGTGGGCACACGCAAAGGCCTGTTCATCGGGCGCCGGCGCGGTGGCGCATGGGAGTTCGACGAGAGTCCCTACTTCAACGCACAGGCCGTCTACTCGGTCGCCGTCGACACCCGCAGCGAGCGCCCGCGGCTGCTGGCGGGCGGCGACAGCGCGCACTGGGGTCCGTCCGTGTTCCACTCCGACGACCTGGGCCGGACCTGGACCGAACCGCCCCAGCCGGCCGTCAAGTTCCCCAAGGACACCGGCGCTTCGCTGGAGCGGGTGTGGCAGCTGCACCCGGCCGCCGCGGAACCCGATGTGGTGTATGCGGGCACCGAACCGGCCGCGCTGTACCGCTCCGAGGACGGCGGCGAGAGCTTCGAGCTGGTCCGTCCGCTCTGGGAACACCCCACCCGCTCGCAGTGGGTGCCGGGCGGTGGCGGCGAGGGCCTGCACACCGTGCTGACCGACAAGCGGGACCCGCAGGCCGTGACGGTCGCCGTATCGACTGCGGGCGTGTTCCGCACCGCCGACGGCGGCGCCAGCTGGTCACCGTCCAACTCCGGTGTCTCCGCGGTGTTCCTGCCGGATCCCAACCCGGAGTTCGGACAGTGCGTGCACAAGATCGCGCAGGACTCGGCGACACCGGACCGGCTGTATCTGCAGAACCACTGGGGCGTCTACCGCAGCGACGACGCGGGCGCGCACTGGACCGACATCGGCGAGGGTCTGCCCTCCACGTTCGGTTTCGCGGCGGCCGCACACCCCCACCGCGGCGACACGGCCTATGTGTTCCCGATCAACGCGGACGCGGACCGGGTGCCCGCCGACCACCGATGCCGGGTCTTCCGCACGGGGGACGCGGGCAAGACCTGGGAACCGCTCTCGGCGGGCCTGCCGCAGGAGGACCACTACGGCACGGTGCTGCGCGACGCGCTGTGCACCGACGACGGGGACCCGGCGGGCGTCTATTTCGGCAACCGCAACGGCGAGGTGTTCGCATCGGCCGACGACGGCGACAGCTGGCAGCAGCTCGCCTCGCATCTGCCGGATGTGCTGTGTGTCCGTGCGGCGGTGGTCGGTTGAGCACTCCGAACGGCCTTGGCCACCGGTTGATCGCTGCTGCCCGTACGGCAGTAGGGTGACGGCCGTGGCATCACGACCCTTGCATGAAATCGTCGAACCAGGCTGGGCGAAGGCCCTGGAACCCGTAGCCGGACGGATCGCCTCGATGGGCGACTTCCTGCGCGCGGAGATCGCGGCGGGACGCACCTATCTTCCGGCCGGACCGAATGTTCTGCGGGCCTTCCAGCAGCCCTTCGACGACGTCCGTGTCCTCATCGTGGGGCAGGACCCCTATCCGACGCCGGGGCACGCGGTGGGGCTGTCGTTCTCGGTCGCGCCCGATGTGCGTCCGCTGCCCGGCAGCCTCATCAACATCTTCCGGGAGCTCAATACGGATCTGGGGCTGTCCCAGCCGTCCAACGGTGATCTGACGCCGTGGACCCAGCAGGGCGTGCTGCTGCTGAACAGAGCGCTCACCACCGCGCCGCGCAGTCCGGGCGCGCACCGCGGCAAGGGCTGGGAGGAGGTCACCGAGCAGGCCATCAGGGCGCTGGCCGGGCGCGGCAAGCCGCTGGTGTCCATCCTGTGGGGCCGCGACGCCCGCAACCTCCGCCCCCTCCTCGGCAAACTCCCCTCGGTGGAGTCCGCCCACCCCTCCCCCATGTCGGCCGACCGCGGCTTCTTCGGCTCCCGCCCCTTCAGCCGCGCCAACGACCTACTGATCCAGCAAGGGGGTCAGCCGGTGGACTGGCGCCTGCCGTGACGGGTGTGGGGGCCGGGGCGGATGCGGCTCCGCCTGATCCCGCGCGAACGACGACCCCGTCCCGCCGCGCCCACCTCGCGGATACGCCCGCCGGTTTCCTCGCCGTCGACTCCGGTGGCTCCGGTCTGCGCGTGGTCGTGGCGACCGCACAGGGGGACGGGAAGGCCCAGCGGGAGTCACGGGTGCCGGTGCGGACCGGTGCGCGGGGTATCGATCCGGGGCATCTGATGGAGCAACTGGTGCCCATGGTGCGGGTGTTGGTGACGGAGACCGGTGTGCACCAGCTGGAGACCGCCGTCGTCGGGGCCGCCGGGCTCTCCACGCTCGGCGACGCCCTGCGCGCCGAACTCCCGGGTGCGCTGCGCCGGGAGTTCGGTGTCCGGACGCTCGCGCTGGTCGCCGATGGTGTCACCGCGTATGTCGGCGCCGTCGGGCCGTGGCCCGGTGCCGTGGTCGCCGCCGGGACCGGGCTGATCGCCATCGGCACGGATCTGACGTGCTGGCGTCGCGCCGACGGCTGGGGGCATCTGCTGGGCGACTGCGGCGGCGGCGCCTGGATCGGGCGGGCCGGACTGGAGGCAGCACTTCGGGCGTACGACGGGCGGCCCGGTGGGTCCGCCGTGCTGCTGGCGCGCGCCGAGGAGGAGTTCGGTCCGATGCCGGGGCTGCCCGGCAAGCTGTACCCCCGACCGGACCGGCCCGCCGTCCTCGCGTCCTTCGTGCCGCACGTGGCCGCGTGCGCGGACGGCGACCCCGTCGCCGCGGGCATCCTGCGCACAGCCGCCCGGCACATGGCCGAGTCCGCGGCAGCTGTCTGCCCGCCGGACGCGGACGCCCGGGTCGCCGTCACCGGCGGGCTGCTCAAGATCGGCGCCCCTCTCGTCGTACCGCTGGAGGAGGAGCTGTCCCGACAACTGCCGCGCGCCCGCCGGGTCCCGTCCGCCGGCGATCCGCTGGACGGCTCCGTGCGCATCGCGGCGGACCTCGCGGCGGGCGCGTTCACCCTGCCGAGTGACGAGGCGATGCTGACCGTGGTCACCGTCAAGGGGGACTGACCCACAGCCCGGCCGGAACCCGGTGAGCACTTCTGATCCGACCGTAACTCATCAGACAAAACCGGACGGATACCGCTCACCTGCACCCTCCCCGAACAGGGGAGCCCAGGAAGCCAGTAACATGCGTCGCCATGAGCTCCCCCACTGGGCCCGCGTCCGGCCTGCCAGTACGAATGCCGCGACCTCGTCAGCCCGGGCGGCACCGCCGACCCGAGCCCCTGGCGGCTCCCGAGGGCGCGCCCGCGCTCGTCCTCGCGGTGCCGGGCACGCCCAGCGCCGCCACGCGCAGCCTCTCCGAGGAGGTCGTGAGCATCGCCCGCTCCGAGCTCCCCGGCCTGGACGCGCGGATCGGGTACCTGGACGGGGACGACGCGGAGTTCCCCACGCTCACGTCCGTGCTCGCGCACGCCGCCCAGGAGCGCACAGCCCGTTACGAGCAGGCGCGCGCCGCGGGCGTGGACGCCAAGGAGCCGGACGGCCCCGTCGCCGTCGTCGTGCCGCTGCTCGCCGGGCCGGACGGCGCGTTGCTGCGCCGGATCCGCCAGGCGGTCATGGACAGCCGTGTCGCGGCCGAGCTGACCGATGTGCTCGGCCCGCACCCGCTGCTCGCGGAGGCGCTGCACGTGCGCCTGTCGGAGGCCGGTCTGGCCCGCGCCGACCGCGCCCGTCTGTTCACCGTGGCGACCGCCGCGGACGGCATCATCCTGGCCTCGGTCGGCGGTGAGGAGGCCGTGCAGGCGGCCGGGATCACCGGCATGCTGCTCGCCGCACGCCTCGCGGTGCCTGTGATGGCGGCGGCGCTCGACCAGGACGGCTCGATCTCGTCCGTCGCCGAGCAGCTGCGTTCCTCGGGCTCGCAGCAGCTGGCCCTGGCGCCCTATCTGATCGGCCCCGAGATCGACCCGGGCCTGATCGACGCGGCAGCCAAGGAGGCGGGCTGCTCCGCCGCCGAGGCGCTCGGCCCTTACCCCGCGATCGGCAAGCTCGCGCTGGCCAAGTACACGACGTCACTGGGCATCGCCCCGCAGCAGGCACAGGGCTCGCCGGTCCGCTGAGCGCTCCGCTGGGTAGTGCCGGGATCTGTCGTCGTTCGTCTGCGGCGTCGTCGTGGCTGGTCGCGCAGTTCCCCGCGCCCCTTCGGGGCGCGCCATTCGTACGACGCCGAGGGCCCGCTCCCGTAGGGGGAGCGGGCCCTAGCCGTTCCGGGCCGGGATCAGCCGATGACCACGCAGGAAGCGGCGGTCACCTCGATCAGTCCGCCGGGGCGCGGCAGGCCGGTGTCCGGGTCGACGGTGAACCAGGTGACGTCGCCGGAGCGCTCGTTCGCGGCGTAGAGGAAGCCGTCCGCCGCGGTGAGGGCCCGTGGCCAGTGGCCGCCGCAGGTGACCGTGCCTACCAGCCGCAGCTCCTCGCCCTCGACGGCGAACGTGGACACCACGTCCTCGCCGCGGGTGGCGGTCCACACGAAGCGGCCGTCGGGTGACGCGACGATGCCCGACGGGTAGGCGTCACCGGCCGGCTGCCCGGCCAGCACCGGCGTCTCGGCCAGCGGTTTCAGCGAGCCGTCCGTCGCGTCCCAGCGGCACACGGTGACCGTCGGGGTCAGTTCGTTCAGCACGTACGCGTACGAGCCGCGCGGGTGGAACGCCAGGTGCCGGGGCCCGGAACCGGGGCGCAGGGCGATCTCCCGGTGCACTTCGAGGTTCCCGTCGGTCAGCGTGCACACCCGTACGGAATCCGTGCCGAGGTCGACACTGACGGCCCACCGGCCGCTCAGGTCGGGCTGCACCTGGTGGGCGTGCGGGCCCTGCTGGCGCGGTGTGTGCGGGCCGGAGCCGGTGTGCCGGAGCACGCCGGACGCGGCCGGAGCGAGGGTGCCGTCAGCGCGCAGGGGCACGGCGGTGACGCTGCCGGTGCCGTAGTTGGCGGTCAGGACGTGTCCGGCGAACAGACTCAGGTGCGTGGTGCCACTGCCGTCGACCGGCACCGGAGGGCCGGCCGGCTCGGGCTTGTCGCCGTTCACCCGGTACGCCGCCACCGCGCCGTCGGCGGTCTCACTGACCGTGTAGAG
>NZ_JBQQBS010000105.1:0-16722 GCF_052245395.1 Streptomyces sp. 4N124 | reverse complement strand
GCACGAACCGCTCATGCAGAGCGGCCAGTTCACCCGCCCACAGCCTGACATCAGCAAGGTCCCCACCCATAACCACACCAACGAACGACCTGGCCAGCAGTCACGACAACCACCGTTGCAGTACTAGTCCGTGAGCTCCTCGGCGTCCACGCGCGAGAAGACCAGCTCGGTCTCACCGACGATCGGCCCTCGCCACCGCACCGGAGGGGAGGGGGCGCGCAGCGCGTGGGGGTAGCTGTCCGGCTTGTAGCTGTTGGCGAGCCGGTAGGTGTGGAAGCCGTGGCCGCGCATCGTCTCCAGCAACTCCTCCACGGAATCGCCGAGTTGGGCCATCCGTTCCGGAGTGACCTCTACGGCGATCTCCGCGTCGTCCCTGAGCCGGTCGAGGACGGGAGCCAGGCCTCGTACGACGCTGCCCTCCGCCCCCTCCACATCGATCTTGATCACGCGGGCGCGGGCGAGGTCGTCCGCGTCGAGGAGTTCGGCGAGCGGCTGGGCCTCGGCCTCGAAGGTGGACTCGGCAGGGCCGTCGTAGGGGACGATCGAGTTCGCGCCCATGTTGCGGGAGCTGGCCAGGACGAAGGTGAGTGTCTTGTGGCCGTCGGAGACGGCGGCGTTCACGGTGCGGACGTTGGCGCAGCCGTTGAGGGTGAGCTGCTGCCGCATCCGGTCGTGGAAGGCGGGGGACGCCTCCACGGCCACGACCCGGCCCGTGTCGCCGACGAGCCGGGAGCCGAGTACCGCGAAGTAGCCCACGTTGGCGCCGACGTCGACGAAGGTGTCGCCGGGGCGCAGCCGGCCGCGGAGCCAGGCCGTCATGTGGGGTTCCCAGACGCCGAACAGATAGACGTAGCGCTGGATGAGGTCCTGTGTGTCGACCGCGAACCGGGCGCCGAACTGGGTCTGAGTGACCCGTCGCCTCGGATGCTCCCGCAGATGGGAGTTGAGGTACCGCGCGGCCAGTGCCGCCTTGCCGAGCGGCACCGGGGCGTCGCGCACGTACCGGCGGCCCAGGGTGATCAGGGCCTCGGTGATGCCGGTACTCATCGCGCGCCTCCGGTGCGGCTCTCGGCATGGTCAACAAGCGGTCAGTGAGTGATCAACGGGTGATCAACTGCTGGGCATTGTTGTACATGATGTCGTCCTGGACGGACTCGTCGAGGCCCTCCATCAGCTTCCAGTATTCCGCGGGCGCCGCGACGCCCTCCGCGTGCGGGTAGTCCGAGCCCATGACCAGCGACTCGTGGTAGCCGAGCCGCGCGACCAGGCTCGGGATGTCGTCCTCCGGATACGGCACCACGCGCACGTGCTTGCGGAAGACCTTGCTGGGGCGCTCGTCGAGCTTGCCGCCGATCCAGGGACCGTTGCGGCCCATGCCCCGGCTCTTGTCCATGTGCCGGACGAAGTGCGGCACCCACTCCGCGCCGAACTCCGACACCAGGATGTTGATGTCGGGGAAGCGGCCGAAGAGGTTGTCGAAGATGAGCGCGGAGAGCGTCTCCTCGATCGGGCGCTGGCCGTAGGTGTTCATCCACTGCCACGCCGACATCCGGAAGTGGATCGGGTTCGGCTCGAAACCCCAGGCGGGGGCCACCTGCGAGTTGTAGTAGAACTCGCTGATGTGGTAACAGACGCTCGCCTTGGCCTCGTTGACCAGTTTCCAGAACGGGTCGAAGTACGGGTCGCCCGGCGAGCGGCCGTACACCGGCCCGGTGGGCAGCAGGATGAAGCGGGCGCCCTGCTCCAGGACGTACTCCAGCTCCTTGACCGCGCTGTCGAGGTCACGCAGTGACAGCAGGGCGGGGGCGTAGATGCGGCCCTTGTGGTCGAAGCCCCAGACCTCGTTCATGTACCGGTTGAACGAGTGGACGTTGGCGTACAGCGCCTCGGACGACTTCACGTACTCCTCTGCGACCAGCGCCCAGCCGCCCGGATACATGATCGTCTGGTCGACACCCTGCTCGTCCATGAGCGTCAGCCGGGCGTCGCGGTTCTGGTACGCCTCGTGCATCGGCTCGAACTGGTACGTCTCCTCGGGGTTGCCCGAGGCCATCGCCTTGAGCATCTCCTTGAGCGATCCGGGCCGGTAGACCTGGCCGAACTCCGGCTCCAGGCATACGACGATCCGGTCGCCGGCGAGGATCACCTCACGGCCGTCCGGCAGGGTGATCGGGGCGACCGCCGTGCCGAGGAACTCCTTGGGGAGGTAGCGGGTGAAGGAGTCCCGCTCCTCGTACATGTGCTGGTCGCAGTCGAAGATCCGCTTGCGCTGATCGGTCATCGCCATCGCCTCCCGGCGCGTTGGGTTACGGGGTGGACATCAGGAGTTGGTGTGCCGGCGGGCGAGCCGCAGCCCTTCTTCGCGGCTGGGGGCGACGACCTCCCAGCTCTCGCAGGAGCAGGCGCAGACGTAACTGCCGTCGTCCCGCGGGATCACCGACTGGGCCATACAGCGGTTGCCGGAACTGGCGACCTCGTGCAGGAACTCGGTCGGCGAGTCGTACATGACGTTGTCGGACATGGCGGCCTCAGGCGGCGTCGGCGCCGGCGGGCAGCGGCGGCACCTCGGGGAAGAGTTCGGCGAAGGCGCCCACCGTGATGCGCTCGCGCAGGGCCGGGTCCACTCCGTCGAAGAGACCGTGCAGGGTCTCCTGGGTGTGGCCGAAGGTGCCTTCCATGTGCGGGTAGTCGCTGCCCCACATGACGTTGCGGTAGCCCATCGAGGAGGCGGCGGCCACCGCGGTGGCGTCGTGCTGGAAGGACGCGTACACCTGCGAGTAGATGATCTCGCGGGGTGAGCGCTTGAGCTTGGGGCGGACCATCTGGTGGTGCTGCCGGTAGCCCTCCTCGATCCGGTCGGCGATGAACGGCACCCAGGTCGCGCCGCCCTCGGCGACCAGGACCTTCAGGCCGGGGTGCCGGTCCAGTGCGCCGGAGGCGACCATCTTGGTCACCGCGCGCTGGCCGCCGTACGTCGTCTCGGTGTAGTTGAGCACCGCGCCGCCGGGGCCGCGGAAGACGACGCCGATCTGGCCGCCGGTGGTCAGGTCGACCGGGTCGGTGCCGATGTGGAAGGCGATCACGACGTTCGCCTCCTCGGCGAGCGCCCAGAAGGGCTCCCACACGTCGTGGTTGTAGTCCTTCTGCTTGGGGTGCGGGGCGGTCGGCAGGAAGACCGCGCGGTAGCCCATGGCGGCGACCCGCTCCAACTCGTGCACGGCGTCGTCGACGTCCAGGGTGGAGACCTGCGCGGCCGGCACCAGGCGGGGAGTGGCCTGCGCGATGGTCTCCCAGGCCCAGTCGTTGCTGACGCGCAGTGCCTCGCGCAGCGCCTCGGGCGTGCGGAAGGACGAGGACCACATGCCCAGCGACGGGAAGACCAGCTCACCCCAGACGCCCTCGTTGTCGAGGTCCTTCATCCGCAGGCCGATGTCCCGGGCGCCCGGCGCGCGATGCGTGGCCTCCATGAACTCCTGGACCTTGACCGGGGGCGTCGCACGGCGGAAGGACATCCCGTCGATGTGGACCGTCTCCCACGCGCCGTCGGGGTCCTTCTCCGAGCGCGGCATCAGCTCGGCCAAGTGCTTGGGGAGGTTGCTGACCCACAGGTCGTCCGGCTCCAGGAAGTGTGAGTCGGCCGAGTTGGCCCAGATCTTCTCCATCGTCGTTCTCCTTCGATCGACACGCCTGGAGGTGGTGAGGTGATGCAGGGTGATGCGAGGTGATGCGATGCGAAAATGGCGTTTTCATAGTTGGCTCGGCCGGGAACGCATGTCAATACCTGCGCGGGGTGGAACCGGGAAGCGCATCCATCGCTAGACTGGTCGCACACGAGATCGGGATTTTCGGTGACTCGGCAGAGAGTGGGGCGATGGCGGAGCAGGATCAGCGCGCGGAGCGGGCGCGCATCATCGAGGCGGCACATCGGTGCCTGGCCTCGACGGGCGGGGCTTCCGTCTCGGTGGGCGACATCCTCGCGGAGACCGGCCTGGGCACCCGTGCCTTCTACCGGCACTTCGACTCCAAGGACGATCTGCTGCTCGCGATGTTCCGCCGTGACCACGACCGGGTCACCGCGGAGCTGCAGACGGCCATCGCGTCGGCGGAGGACCCCGAGGACGCGCTACGACGCTATGTGCAGTGCCGGATGCGCCTGGTCTCGGAGAAGCGCCGGCGGCAGCGGGTGCTCGTGCTGACCTCGGAGGAGGTGCGCCGGGCGCGCGGCTACGACGCCGAGCTGAACCGTGCGGCGGAGGGCGCGGAGGCCATCCTCGCGCTCATCGTGGAGCAGGGACGCGACAGCGGCGACTTTCCGCTGGTCACCGACGTCCGAGCAGACGCGAGAGCGATCGCGGCAGTGCTGCAGCGCGCCTTCGACGAGCAGATCCTCCGGCCCAGCGCCCAGAGCGCCGAGGAGGCAAGCGAGCAGGTCATCGACTTCGCCCTGCGGGCGCTCGGAACTCCGGCGAGGGGCATCTCCGGCGGAACGGGTCGCAGGGAAGCGGCGGTGACTGATCGGCGCGGGTGAGGGGGGCGGAATGGGGGTGCCCCTCGCTGGAGCCCCGCGTATGCGTGTCCGGGCGTGTGGGAGGCGGGCGGTGGGTCGCGGCGCGGACGGGGTTCCTTGCGGGGCCTGGATCACCGTGAAGCGGCGGTGACTGATCGGCGCGGGTGAGCGGGGTGGAATGGGGATGCCCCTCGCTGGAGCCCCGCGCGTGCGTGTCCGAGCGTGTGGGAGGCGATGGCGGCGCGGGGGGCGGGGGCGCAGGCCCTGGGGCTGCGGGATGGTCCGCCAACAGGCACCGGGTGGTGGGGCGCGGCGCGGGCGGGGGCTCTCGCGGAGCCTGAATCGTGGTGAAGTGAGAAAATTGTCCGGAGTCCTGTGGTGCTGAAAGGGCTCCCTGACGGACCTGTGGTGTCGAGAGGGCGCCGATGGACCTGGACGCTGTCGCCGACGAGCTGTACGGACTGCGGCCGGAGGACTTCACCGCCGCTCGCGCCGCCCGTGTCGCGGCTGCCCGTACGGCTGGGGACCGCGCGCTCGCCGAGCAGATCGGCAAGCTGCGCCGCCCGAGCCTGTCGGCGTGGGCCAGCAATCTCCTCGTACGCGAACAGCCCGAGCAGATCGAGCCGCTGCTCAAGCTGGGGGAGGCCCTGCGGCAGGCACACCAGGATCTGGACGGGGCGCAGTTGAGGGCCCTCAGCCGGCAGCAGCGGAGCCTGATCAGCGCCCTGTCGCGGCAGGCCGGGCAGCTGGCCGCCAGCGCCGGTCACCCCATCAGCGAGGACGCGCAGCGCGAGATCGAAAGCACCCTGCACTCCGTCCTCGCCGATCCGGAGGCCGCCCGCGAATGGGCCACCGGCCGGCTCGTCAGACCCCTCACCGCCACGGTCGGATTCCCCGCAGCCTCCCCGTCGGCCATCTCACGCGCCGCGCCTGCCGCCAAGCCCCGCGCCTCCACCACCGCCAAGCCCCGCACCGCCCCCGCCGCCAAGCCCCGCGCCTCCCCCGCCAAGCAGTCGCCCAGCAGAGCCGACGAGCAGCGTCGCGGGCGTCTGGACCGGGCTCGGCAGGACGCCGAGGACGCCGACGCCGGACTGCGGGCCCGCGAGAAGGAAGCCGCGGCCGCCGCCCGTGACGTCGACCAGGCGCGGAAACTGGCGGAGCAGCTCCGGCGGCACATGAACGAACTCTCCGCCGAACTGAAACGCACCGAGGGCGAGTACGAGGAGGCACGGGCCGCCGAGCACAAGGCGCACGAGGATCTACGGCGCACCGAGCGCCGCATCCGTGAGGCCCGGCGCCGGGCCGAGACAGCCGCCGCGAAGGTGGAACGGCTGGCTCAGTCAGCGACCGGATAGCTCCACCGCAACCCCGCCAACGCCCGTGCCCGCGCCTCCACCACCGCCATCCGCGCCGCCCGTTCGCCCGGATCGACATGGGACGCCTGCCCGGTGACCTGCCCCTCCCACTTGCGGTACAGCAGCCCCACCTCCGCCGAGAACCAGCCACGGCTCACGGAGTTGAGCGCGAGCAGCAGCCCGGTGTCCTCGGACGCGGGCAGGGCCATCCAGCCGCCGAGCGCCAGCAGCAGATCCCGGCGTACGCACAGCGTCGCCGGATGGACCTGGGCGCGGAAGCCGTTCGCCTTCCAGAAGTCGAGTACGGTCCCGCGCTCGACGGGGCCATGGCCGGGATCGCCGGGGAAGCCGACCGTCGAGCCGTCCGGCATGAGGTCCAGCGCCCGCGACGTCGCCCAGCCGATCGTGGGGTCGGCCTCAAGTGCCGCCAGGTCACGGGCGAGTACGCCGGGGGTGAGCTGGTCGTCGGCGTCGAGGATCTTCACGTAGTCGCCATCGGCATGCGCGAGGGCCATCGTGCGGGCGACACCGGGGCCGCCGGCGCGCCCCTGACGGAAGGTCACGCGGTCGTCGTCGGGGACGTACGGGGCGACGGCGTCGGTCGTGCCGTCCTCCTGGATCACCCAGTGCCACTCCCAGCCGGCGGGCAACTCCTGCGCGCACAGCGACTTGTGGGCCTCCGCCAGGAACGCGGCCGAGGGCGCGTGCACGGCGGTGACGACGACGACGCGCCGGCTCACGGCAGCGCTCACCACCTTTCCAGGGGCGTGGTGAAGACGAGTTCCGTGCGATCGCCGGGCAGCGTGACGTGGGAGATGTCGACGACGCGGTCATGGATGTCGTACGACGTCTTGCGCAGCAGGATCACCGCCGCACCGGCTGGCAGCTCCAGCTCTCTCGACTCCTCCGGCGTCGGTGGACGGGCGGTGAAGCGTTCCTCGATGCGGTCCACCTCGATGCCGACCGTGGAGAGCTGGTGCAGGGTGCCGCCGGGCCAGGGTTCCTTGCTGTCGTCCAGGACGTCCGGGTTGGCCGCGATCATGTCGTGGACCAGGTAGGAGGTGACCAGGCTGAACGGGGCCGTCCCGGTCGTACAGCGGGTGCGGTACGTCCGCTCCAGGAGCAGGGTTCCCGCCGGGACGCCGAACGCGTCCGCGAGGGCCTTCGGTGCCTCGATCGTGCGGTACTTGGCGTAGAAGACCAGGTCGTCGCGGTGCAGGCCGGTCTCGTGTTCCGTGGCGCCGGTCCCGGCCCGCGTGCGCAGCGGACGGCGGGCGCGGTCCTTCTCCCACTGGTGCCGCGCGTTGTCGCGGACGGCGCGGGGGCGCGGGTGGCGGAGGTCGTCCTCGATCTCTTCGTACGCTTTCGGCACAGCCTCAGCCTAAGACGAAAAAACCCGATCGCTGGCGACGGGGGATGCACCAGCGATCGGGCTATGGCCAAGGCTAACAAGGCTGCGAGTGCTGTGGGAGGCGACTGCTCAGCCACACCATCGCGTTGTGATCGGGATCACTCACTGCAGGGCGGCTCGTACGACAGTCGGGGCAGGTACTCCTGCCATTGCTCCCGGGTCAGAACGCCGTGGGTGGCCGAGCAGATCCGGCTGATCGCCTGGTCGACGTCGAGGTCCCACAGCCGTACGGTGTCGGAGCCGCTCGATACCCCGAGCATGTTGCCCGCGGGGCTGAACGACAGGAAGTTGCCCGTCTTGGCGTTGGGGCTCATCGACTGGCCGATGGGACTGGCGTCGTCGGGGTCGGTGACGTTCCACAGCCGGACCGTGTTGTCGTTGCCGCCGCTCGCCAGGGTGCGCCCGTCGTGGCTGAAGGTGAGCGACACCAGCGCCTCGGTGTGGCCGGTGAGGGGACGGCCCAGCAGGGTCGCCCCGGCGGGGTCGGTGACGTTCCACAGGCGGACCGTGTTGTCGTCGCTGCCGCTGGCCAGGGTGCGGCCGTCCGGGGTGTAGGCCAGGGCGTTGATGGGGCCGACATGTCCGGTGAGCGGTTTGCCGAGCGGGGTCGCGTGGCGCAGGTCGGTGACGTTCCAGAGCCGGATCGTGAGGTCGGCGCTGCCGCTGGCGAGGGTGCGTCCGTCGGGGCTGAAGGCGAGGGCGTTGACGTACCCCTTGTGACCGGTGAGCGGCTTGCCGAGCGGGACGAGGTGGGTGGGGTCGGCGGCGTTCCACAGCTGGATGGTGCGGTCGTCGTAGGCGCTGGCGAGGGTGCGTCCGTCGGGGCTGAAGGCGAGCGAGTCGGGGCCCGAATACCGCGTGCGCAGCAGGACCGGCTTGCCGTACGCGACGGGGTGGGCGGGGTCGCTGATGTTCCACAGCTGCACCGTGTTGCGGACGCCGGTGAGGATGGCGAGGGTGCGGCCGTCGGGCGAGAACGCCAGCAGCCGGATGTCCCGCTCCCCGGTCGTGAACGGCTCGCCCAGCGCCACGGGCCGGCCGGGCCTGGCCACGTTCCACAGCCGGATCTTGCTGTCGCCGCTGCCCGTGGCGAGGATCTTCCCGTCCCGGCGGAACGCCCCGATCCGGCCGATCATGTCCGACCTCGGGATCGACCAGAGCCGGGCCTTGCCGTCGCCGGTGCCGGTGGCGAGGGTGCGGCCGTCGGGGCTGAAGCCGATGGCGTACATCTCTCCGCTGCTGCCCGCGAGCGGCATGCCGACCTGCGACGGGTAGGCCGGATTGCGGACGTTCCACAGACTCGCCGTACTGTCCGCGCTGCCGGCGGCGAGCATGCTTCCGTCCGGGCTGAAGGCCACGGACCAGATGGGGCCGGTGTGCCCGGTCAGCGGCGCCCCGACCGCGGTCGCGCGGCCGCGGTCGGTGACGTCCCACAGCCGGATGGTGTTGTCCGAGCTGCCGCTGGCGAGCGTGTGCCCGTCGGGGCTGAAGGCCACCGAGTGCACGGTGTCGGTGTGGCCGGTCAGCGGTGTACCGATCCGCTCCGGACGGCGCGGATCGTCCATGTCCCACAGCGTGACCGTGTTGTCGTCGCCGCCCGCCGCGAGCGTCTTCCCGTCGGGGCTGAACGCCACCGAGCGCACGGGTGCGGTGTGGCCGGTCAGCGTGCCGAGCGTCCTCGGCCGCCGCACGTCGCGCACATCCCACAGACGTACGTTCCGTTCCTCGTCGGCGGTGGCCAGCGTGCGCCCGTCCGGGCTGAAGGCGACCAGGTAGATCGTGCCGTCGTGCCCGGTCAGCGGCGCGCCGAGCGACCGCGGACGACTCGGATCGCTCACGTCCCACAGCCGGAGCGTGCCGTCGTCCCCCGCGCTGGCCAGGGTCTTCCCGTCGGGACTGAAGACCGCGCTGCTCACCCAACTGGTGTGCCCGGTCAGGGGCTTGCCGACGGCCTTGGGCCGGGTCGGGTCCGACACGTCCCACAGGCGTACGGTCCGGTCGTAGCTGGCGGTGGCCAGAAGCCGGCCGTCCGGGCTGAACGTGGTGAGGTAGACGGCGCCGGTGTGGCCGAGCAGCGGTGTGGCCAGCGGGGCGTTGACGATCGAGATGAGCCGGTTGTTGGCGTCCGCGTCGTCCGGCCGCAGCCGATGCGCGACCAGGCCGAGTTGGGCTGACAGTGACGGATCCGTGGACTGCACGCGATCGGACTCGGCGAGCACCTGCGCGAACACCGCGTCGTCCCGCTGCTGTATCGCGACCACCGCCGCACCGACGGCCACGACCGCCAGGACGACCAGCGCCGCGACCGCACCCCGGCTGATCCAGACCACACGCCTGCGCAAGCGCACCGACGCGGCCAGGAACTCCACCGCGCTGCGGGTCAGGAAGGTGCCCCCGGCGGACTTGGCCCAGTTGTGGGCCTGCTCCAGCCGGGAACCCCGGTACAGCAGCGCCGTATCGCGGTTCGAGCCCTCCCAGGCCCTGCTGTCCTCCTCCAGCCGCTGGCGCAGCAGATGGTCGCTGCGGCCCTCGTCGATCCAGTCGCGCAGCCGCGGCCAGGCGTGCAGCAGCGCCTCATGGGTGATCTCCACGCTCTCCGCGTCGAGCGTCACCAACCGGGCCTGGACCAGCGCCTCCAGCGACTCCTCCGTCTTGTCGGGGTCGGTGGACTCCTCCGCGAGCTGCCGCCGGGTCCCGCGCCGTCGCGTGGCCTGGGTGTCCTCGCCCAGCCGGACCAGCCTGAGCAGCAGCAGCCGCGCGGCCGTACGCGCCGCCGGGTCGAGGCCGGACCAGGCCCGCTCCGCGGTCGCCGCCACCGCACCCTGGATTCCGCCCGCCGCCCGGTAACCGGCCAGCGTCAGCCGGCCCGCCTTCCGGCGCTGCCAGGTGGCGAGCAGGGCGTGGGAGAGCAGCGGCAGCACACCGGAGTCGTGCGCCCCGCGCGGGCCGTCGGCGCTCACCTCACGGACGATCAGCTCGGCAAGGCCCGGTTCCAGCTCCAGGCCCACAGCCTTGGCGGGACCGGTCACCGCCTCGCGCAACTCGGCCGTGGTCAGCGGCCCGAGCACCATGTGCCGGTGCTGCAGCGCGTCGGCCAGCTCGGGATGGGCCAGGCACTGCTCGTAGAAGTCGGCACGTATGCCGAGGACCACGAGGACGGGGGCGGGGCCGTCGGAGGCGGGGGCGCACGCGGCGTGCAGGAGCTGGATGAACGTACGCCGGTCGGCCTCGTCGGAGCAGAGAGTGAAGGCCTCCTCGAACTGGTCGACGATGACGACGGGGCGGGTGGGGGAGGAGGGCCGCGCCCATGCGGCGACGGCCTCCCGCACCGCGCGCGTGTCCACGTCCGTGGTGGAGACCAGGGGCTCCGTGGTGGCGACCAGGGGCGCGAGCTCGGGTATCCGTTCACTCAGCTCGGCGAGCGGATGGGCGCCCGGCACGAACTGCACCACCTCCCGCGCGTCCTGCTCCAGCGCGGGCACCAGACCGGCGTTGAGCAGGGAGGACTTGCCCGCACCCGAGGCGCCCACGAGCATGACCAGGCCGCCGGTCTTCTCCGCCGCGCGGAGCTGCGCCATGAGGGTGTCGGTGCTCCGCTCCCGGCCGAAGAACCACCGCGCGTCCTGCTGCCGATAGGAAGCGAGCCCCCGGTACGGACACACACCACCGGGTACGGCCGGGGCGTCGCCCGCGGACCGCTCCCCCTCTTCCCCTTCCCCGGACACGGTGGCCCGCTCCCCGATGGGATCGGCCAGCGCCTGCTCCCAGATGCGCTGCCACTGAGCCAGGTCGTACAGGCCGGCCGACACCGGAGTGGGCCGCGCGCGCCGCGCCTGCGGGATGAGGATGTGCAGCACCGCCGCGAGGGCGGCGAACTGGGCCGGCACGTTCTTCGCCCGCCGCCAGTCGCTGATCCGCTGCGCGGACACCCGTACGGGCCGCCCCCGCTCATCGACCCGCTGCAGCTGTACGACCGCCTCGGCCACGCGCTTGAGGGGAGGGTTGCCGGCCTCCCGGTACAGCAGCGCAAGGCGCTCCGCGAAGGCTGTGCGCGCCCCTGAGTCGGAACTCAAGGCCTCCACCCCTTTACTTCCCTCGCAGCTGGACATCCGGACCGGAAAACTCACCTTATACGGCTGACCTGCGAGGAAGGGCTGGACCGGACACCGGAACCTCCTCGTTCCGGCCCTCAAGTGGCAGGATCACGATGCAGTAGCGAACCGACTGCACGCCGTTATGACAGGCCACCAGCCCAGTGCTCGGAGACGCAGCCTATGACGCCGTTCGTTCTCGGCCAGCTTCCGCCGTAGCTACCGGAGTTGTCGGACGGTGGTGACGGACCCGTCCAGAGAGCCTGAGAGATCCGTGGAGACCGGTCCCATCCGGGACCGGTCATCACCGACCACGGATCCCTCCCCGCCTCGGTTCGCGCCGTATCAGCGCGAACCGAGGCCACGCGCGTCGTACGGAACCGGTCCCCACGTGGGGAGGGACCGGTTCCGCACGACGCGGCGAAGGCGAGAGCGCGCGCGACTCAACCGGAGTCTCCGTAGCGGGCCGCCATCGCGGCGGCGCGGTCGCGCAGGGAGACGCGCAACGACTGCGGGGACAGGGCTTCAGCGTCCGTGCCGAGCTGCCACAGTGCCCATTCGGCATGTCGTGAATCCTGGAAGGTCACTTCCAGCCGCAGCCGGCCGTCAGCGTCGGGTTCTTCCGCGCGGACGGCCAGCACGGTGTCCAGCAGTTCCTCCCGCCGCTCCGGGTTCACGCGTAGCAGCACGGTGATGTGGTCGCCGTCAGAGAGAAACTGCGCGGAACGTTCCCGCCAGATCCGGTCAAGATCGACCCCGTTCGGTCGCTGCGCGGCGTCGGGGAGTTCCTCGGCGGCCAACACCCGCGACAGCCGGTAGGTGCGGTCCGCGCCGGATCGCCTGGCCAGCAAGTATCCCCGGTCGCGGACGGTGACCAGGCCGATCGGGTCCACCGTGCGCCATCGCGGTGCCTGGCCCGTGGCCGCGTAGTGGATGCGCAGCTTGTGCCCGGCGAGCACCGCGCGCCGGACCTCGATCATGGCGGTGCCGGCTACCTCCTCGGTGACCAGCCGACGCGAGAGCAGGTCGGTCTCCGGCTCGACGAGAATGCGCCGGGCCGCGTCGCTCGCCGTGGCCCGGTGGCTTTCGGGCAGCGCGTCGACCACCTTCCGCATGGCCGAGGCGAGCGCCGAGCCAAGGCCGAACACCTGCTCGCCGCGCCCCGATCCGGCGGTCAGCAGGGCAAGGGCCTCGTCGTGATTCAGACCGGTGAGCTCGGTCCGGAAACCGGGCGACAACACGAAACCACCGTGCCGGCCGCGTTCGGCGTAGACCGGGACACCGGCCGCGGACAGCGCCTCGATGTCGCGCAGCACGGTGCGGGTGGATACCTCCAGCTCCCGGGCCAGCGTGTCCGCGGTCAGCCGACCGCGCTGACGCAGCAGCAGGACGAGCGAGACCAACCGGTCGGCGCGCATACGAGAACTCTACGGAAATACATGACCAAGGATGTCGTGATTGGCTGCGAGGCTCGTCGCACGAGGTCGAAGCAGGCGGCTACGAGCAGATGGCCGTCGTACGTACTCCCGTACTTCCGTACTCCCGTACATCCCGGTACTCCCCATGAATCGAATGGAACTGACGTGGCAATGGAACGAACGGCGGTCAACCCGGTGACGTGGTCGGCGGAGTTGGGCTTCAACCAGGGTGAGGTCGTCTCCGGACACGCCCGGACCCTGTACATCTCGGGGCAGACCGCGATGAACGCCGACGGCAAGCCCCAGCATGACGGCGACATGGCGGCGCAGCTGGCGCTGACCATCTACAACCTGGAGGCCGTTCTCACCGATGCCGGCATGTCCCTCGCCCACCTGATCCGCCTCAACGTCTACACGACCGACGTCGATCTCCTCTTCCAGCACTACGGCGTACTGGCGACGAGGCTGGGCACCGCCGGGGTGGCGCCGACCACGACGATGCTCGGGGTGACGCGGCTGGCGATCCCCGGCCAGCTGGTCGAGCTAGAGGGCACCGCCGTCGCGTGACCACAGGGTGGGGAGGGGTCCCGCTCCTGCCGCGGTTCAATGGCGCCCATGATGCGTAGAACGCCATCCACCGCCGCAGCCGCCGTTGTTGTCGCTGCCGTGTTCGCCGCTCTCACGTCGTGTTCCTCGGATTCTTCGGACGGCTCCTCCACCGAGAGCCGGCCCAGCGCGTCCCGCTCCGAGGCACCGGCGTCCGACCCCACGGAGACATCCACGCCATCACCCTCGCCGACCGGGCCGTGCGCCGACGGGACGTGCGAGATCGAGGTCGCCGTGGGGGACGTCGTCACCGTCCCGGAAACGTACGGCCTCGGGCCGATCGAGGTGAAGGCGATCACCGGCAGCGAGGTCGAGATGGTCGCGCCCCTGACAGGCTCGGGCTTCAGCGTTTCGGGCTGCTCCGGTGGCGGCGGCGTCTCCTCGGACGGCAGCGGCGGCGTCGGCCTCAAATGCGGCAAGGGACCCGCCGCGAGCATCAACGACGCCATGAGCCTGACGGTCGTGAAGATCCTGGACTCCGCCGCGGTCCTCCGCATCGGACCCAGCGGGTGACGTACGGCCCTCTACGGGAGCCACCTGGGGAGCCGGATTCCGAACTCGTCTCCCCAGTGGCCCCCAAAGGCCCCCGAAACCACTCAAGGACCCGACCCGCACTGCGGATCAGGCCCTTGACCTGGTGTTTCAGCTGTCGGGGTGGCGGGATTTGAACCCACGACCTCTTCGTCCCGAACGAAGCGCGCTGCCAAGCTGCGCTACACCCCGATCGTCGCTGCTCGTCGCGGCGACGTCGTTTACTTTAGCCCACCGGTGGCTGGAGACGAAATCCGGTTTTCGCGCGGTGACGGGGGCGGCGGCGGAGGGGGTTCGGGCGGATGTGGTCGAGGGCTGTCAGGAGGACGGCCAGGGCGTAGATGGCGAGGCCGAGGAGGAGGGCGTTGCCGAGGACGCTCTTGTAGCCGTGCTGGCCGACGTCGAGGAAGGGGTAGAGGTAGCGGGCCGGCGTGCCGGGCAGGATCAGTTCGCCTCGGGTGAGGGAGAACGCCAGGTAGGTGAGCGGGTAGAGGAGCCACGTCGCCGCCTGGCGCAGGTGCAGGTGGCCGGGTGCCGTCAGCAGCAGCCAGTCCAGGGCTGCCGCGATCGGCGTGACCGTGTGCAGTACCTGGTTGGTGATCGCCTGTATGCCCGTCGGTGCTGTCATCTCGTCGGTCATCGAGAACGGGCTCGCGGCGTTCACCAGCAGCAGGTGGTAGACGAGGCCGGTGATCGCGACGTAGAGGAGTGTCGCGCCGGTCAGGGCCGACGGCAGCGGGCGGCGGGCGGTCCAGGAGCGGCGGGCCGCGAGGGTGAGGACCAGGGCCAGCAGGATGTTGCTCTGGATCGTGAAGTAGCTCAGGACCCGGACCGGGCTGCCCAGGGCCAGGTCGATGGCTACGGCTCCGGCCGCCACCAGGGCGACCAGCAGCCGGAACACGGCGGCCACTGGGCGTCGTACGGGAGGCACCACCGCTGTGGCGGGGACGGATGAGGGCAGCAGTGCGGGTACGCCGGGAATCGCGGGCAGGTCCGGGATGTCCCTGGGTATCGGGGCGGTCATCCCCTCACGCTAAGGAAAATGGACAAAACGGGCGATGCGGGTGGGCCGTGTGGGTTACCCAGCAGCCACCGCCGTCACCGCTGCTGCTCGCGCCCCGCTCTCGTCCGACTCCCGCTCTGCTCCCGTCCTACTCCCGCCCCACCAGCGTCAACAACGTCGCCTCCGGCGGGCACGCGAACCGTACCGGCGCATACCTACTCGTGCCGCACCCCGCCGACACATGCAGATACGCCGTACGGCCCTCCGCCTGATGCGTGGACAGCCCCTTCACCCGCTCCGTGTCCAGGTCGCAGTTGGTGACCAGGGCGCCGTAGAAGGGGATGCACAGCTGGCCGCCGTGCGTGTGGCCCGCGAGGATCAGGGGATAGCCGTCCGCCGTGAACGCGTCCAGCGTGCGCAGATACGGCGCGTGCACCACGCCCATCGAGAAGTCGGCGTCGCCGGAGGGGCCGCCGGCCACCCGCTCGTACCGGTCCCGCTTGATGTGCGGGTCGTCCAGTCCCGTCAGCTCGACCGACGCGCCCTCGATCTTCAACGTGCCGCGCGTGTTCGTCAGGTTCAGCCAGCCCGCCGCGTCGAAGCCGTCCCGGATGTCCTCCCACGGATTGTGGACGGCGCCCACGACCGGCGGGTTGCCGTTGAGGCCGTGCTTGCCCTGGACCTTCTCGATCAAGTACCGGCCGGGGTTGCGGAGTGTGGGGCCGTAGTAGTCGTTGGAGCCGAAGACGTACGCACCCGGGAACTCCATCAGCGGGCCCAGCGCGTCCAGCACCTCGGGGATGCCCTCCGGGTCGGACAGGTTGTCACCCGTGTTGAGGACGAAGTCGGGGCGCAGACCGGCCAGCGAGCGCAGCCAGCGCTGCTTCTTGCGCTGGCCCCTCACCATGTGGATGTCGGAGACCTGGAGCACGCGCAGCGGTCGCAGTCCGGCAGGCAGGGCCGGGACGGTCACCCGCCGGAGACGGAAGGAGCGGGTCTCAATACCCGCCGCATAGACCAGACCGGCGGCACCAGCCGCCGCGATTCCCAGGGGGACTCCGTATCGCGCGCGCATACAACCATCGTGTCAGACCGCGGCGGTCCCCTGTGCCGGGCCCTCGGCCGACTGCGCCCGCCCTCCCGCCAAATCAACGGGCGTCGGTCGTCCCGTACCTGCGACAATCAAACGCATGACCAACCTCAAGTCGAAGCTCAAGGACGACCTCAACACCGCGATCAAGGAGCGCGACGAGCTCCGCTCCTCGACGCTCCGGCTGACGCTCTCCGCGATCACCAAGGAGGAGGTCGCGGGCAAGGCGAAGCGCGAGCTCTCCGACGACGAGGTGCAGAAGGTGATCACCCGCGAGGCGAAGAAGCGGCGCGAGGCCGCCGACGCCTTCGCGCAGGGCGGTCGCCCCGAGCAGGCCGAGCGGGAGAAGGCGGAGGGCGAGGTGCTCGCCGCGTACCTGCCCAAGCAGCTCAGCGACGCCGAGCTGGAGCAGATCGTCGCGCAGGCCGTCGAGGAGGCCAGGGCGGCGGGCGCCGAGGGGCCGCGCGCCATGGGCGCCGTGATGAAGATCGTGAACCCGAAGGTCGCCGGGCAGGCGGAGGGCGGCCGGGTCGCCGCCGCGGTCAAGAAGCTGCTCGCGGGCTGACAGGGCGGCCTTACGACAATGGACACTGTTGGCGAATGGCCCTGAGTGCGTGACGTCGGTCTGTGCCACCGAGTTGGTGGTGCAGACCGACGTTGCGTGTGAGGGGGCCGAGGGTGTCGTTGCGTCCGGGGGTGTTGGGGGAGGT
>NZ_JBQQBS010000104.1:0-18310 GCF_052245395.1 Streptomyces sp. 4N124 | reverse complement strand
ACCCGTGGCCGGATGGGCAGGGGCAGGCCTGGTTGTCACTGGTGTCGCGACAGCGGTCAGTCGTGCTCCTCCCCGTGCTCCGACTTCCCGTGGTGCGGGTGTTCCGGCTTTGTGGGGTGGGCGGGCTTTGTGGGGTGCGTCGGGTGGGACGGCTTGGTGGGGTGGTCCGGGTACGCGGGCTTGGAGGGGTGTTCCGGGTAGGCCGGCTTCGTGGGGTGTTCCGGCTTGGCAGGATGTTCCGGGTAAGCGGGCTTCGTAGGGTGCTCCGGGTGGGCGGGCTTTGTGGGGTGCGTCGGGTGGGACGGCTTGGTGGGGTGGTCCGGGTACGCGGGCTTGGAGGGGTGTTCCGGGTAGGCCGGCTTAGTGGGGTGTTCCGGCTTGGACGGATGTTCCGGGTACGCGGGCTTCGTGGGGTGCGTCGGGTGGGCCGGCTTGGTGGGGTGCTCTGGATACGCGGGCTTCGCCGGGTGTTCCGGGTACGCGGGCTTGGTCGGGTGCTCCGGATGAGCTGGCTTTGCGGGGTAGGCGGGCTTGGTCGGGTGCTCCGGGTAAGCGGGCTTTGCCGGGTGCTCTGGGTGGTCAGGCTTCGTGGGATGTGCCGGCTTGGCGGGGTGCTGCGGGTAGGCGGGCTTTGCCGGGTGAGCTGGGTAAACGGGCTTGGCCGGGTGTTCGGGGTAAGCGGGCTTTGCTGGGTGGTCGGGCTTGCTGGGGTGGGCCGGGTAGGCGGGTTTCGTCGGGTGCTCCGGCTTGGTGGGCTTGGCCGGGTGATCTGGGTAGGCGGGCTTTGCTGGGTGGGCCGGATAGGCAGGTTTTGCGGGGTGGTCTGGATGCGCCGGCTTCGCGGGGTGAGCCGGGTATGCGGGCTTCGTGGGCTGGTCGGGCTTGGCTGGGTATGCGGGCTTGGCGGGGTGGTCGGGCTTGGCTGGGTATGCGGGCTTGGCGGGGTGGTCGGGCTTCGCCGGGTATGCGGGCTTAGCCGGATGGACGGGCTTGGCCGGGTGGTCCGGCTTGGCCGGGTGGACGGGCTTCGCCGGGTACGCGGGCTTCGCCGGGTGGGGTGGGTGCGGGGTCTGGGGTTGGGCGTTGGCGGGGGCCGCGGTTGTCAGGGTGGCTGCGGCTAGTGCGGCGGCCGTGGCGGCTGAGGCCAGGACAGATCGCCATCGTGGCGATGTCGTCATGTGATCCACTCTCCTCGACTTGGTTCAGGGCCTTGTGACGGCTGGTCAGCACCAAGGGCTGGATAGTGGAATTCATAGGAAATCGGGTTATATGACTAACGCGGTGGCAGTCATAAGCCACCGGACGGTGTACCTCGGGCCGCCAGTTGGCCCGAGCCGTGTGGGGGCGCCACGCGGTGGCAAGGGGTCGGCGGTCGGCGGGGAGCGGGGAGTGGGGCACCGTCGCCGGCGATGCAGCCGATGGGTCTTCAATTGCCGGGCACGGTCCTCCGGCAACGCCGACAACACGCCGCTGACCTGTGCCCCCCGCCGGAGGGTTCCCAGCACCCCCGGCTCGGGCGACGCCCCCGCCCCGCGCCGGCGACATGCCCCTCGCAGCCGCCGGCTACAAAGTCACCCCGTCCACCTGCAACGTCTGCACCGCACCCCCCGCGAACGGCACGCTCACCGACTTTCCGCTCAGGCGGGTGTCCGAGTAGGCGCGGTAGCGGTCGCTGCCCGCGGTTGCCGTGTTCCAGCGGGGGACCAGGCCGCCGGAGCCGCCTGTCACCGTGGAGAAGCGGGAGAGGTCGAAGGTGAGGGTCTGGGCGGCCGACGACGTGTTCACGGCGACGATCACCAGGCGGCGCGCCGACGCGTCGTATGCCGCTGTCGCGTAGCTCACGCCGGTGTCGATGATCGTCATGCCGGGGCGGATGTGGCGGCTGAACTGGGCCATGACGTAGTACTTCGTCTGGATGGTGGTCGGCTGGAGCGTGTTCGCGTCGTACGCGATCATCGCCCAGCCGGTGCTCGGGTCCATCACCTGCCAGTAGCACCAGGCTGTGGGGTGCAGCCAGCGGAAGTCGTAGCAGAGGTTCGAGGCCATGGTCAGGCCGGTTCCGTCGCTGTCGCCCGTTTCCGAGTTCCAGAGCTTCTTGCGGGAGGTCGTCACCACGTCCGTGTAGAGGAGGTCCCTGCGGCCGCCCGAGCCCTGGTAGCCGTGCACGTTGACCTGGCTCACCAAGGCCCTGGTGGATGTGTTGAAGGAGGACCAGGTCGAGCGGGCCGTGTCGTAGTTGGTCTCGTCGGAGGCGGAGATCCTGATGCCTGTCAGGCCGCGCGCGTCGAGTTCGCTGCGCATGTAGGGGAGTACGGCCGCCTGGACCGCCGGGTCCATGTGGCAGCCCTCCTGGGTGCCGGTGTCGGTCCACCAGGTGGAGGCGGGCTCGTTGAAGGGGTCGACCGTCGCGAAGTTCACGCCCCAGTTGTTGCGGGCGTACTGGGCTGTGGCCGCCAGGTGCGAGGCGTGCTGGCGGTAGTTCCAGGTCTGGAGGTTGTTGGCGCCGCCCGCTGCTCCCGACGGGTTGTGGTTCTTGCACATCCACCACATGGGGGAGTTGGCGAACAGCTCGCTCACCGCACCCCGCTGCGTCGCCTTGACCAGCATCGCGCGCTGGTTGGCGTCCGCCGTCCAGTCCCAGGCCGAGGACGTGGGGTTCTCGTTGTTCCAGTCCTGCCAGAAGCCCTCGATCTGCTTGAAGGCCGGGATGTTGGGCGACTTCACCATCGACTCGCCGCCGACGCTGTTCCAGCTGCATGCGCCGAGGTTGTAGCGGGCGATGTTGAGGCCCAGGCCGGGGAGTGAAGTGCCGTTGTACGTCACCGACTTGGTGGTGAAGAAGAGGTCGGCGAAGTCGTCCCGGGCGCCGAAGACGTTGGCCCACCAGGCGAGCGAGGTGCCCCAGCCCTCCCAAGTGCCGTAGCTGGTGCCGGGGTTGACGGCGATGGTGGCGTCCGCGTGGGCGGTGCCGGTCGCCAGGGCGCTGCCGACGAGTGCGCCGCCTGTCGCCGCCAGCAGAGTTCTGCGTCGGATCATGACTTCTCCGCTTCGCTCAACGGCCGGTCGTCGTCGAACCGGCGTCGTGGCTTGTCCCGTGCATGCCGACAGGAAGCATCAGGTGTGGCGCGTGGGGTTGTCGAGGGTTCCGACAGCCCTTTCTCAAACCTGTGGAGGAAGTGTTCGGGGTACCGGACGCGCATACGTCTGGAGACCTCGCGCCCCGGCCCTTATCGTGCGGGCGGCCCCGGCGAAGGAGGTCACGGATGATGCGGGTTCTCGTCGTGCAGCACAGCAGCCGGCGGCGGCGTGTGCTGCTGCGGCGCGGAGTGTGGGCGGGCGGCGAGGTCCTCGTCACCGTGGGCGTCGTACTCCTGCTGCTCGTCGTGCATCAGCTGTGGTGGACCAACCGGCAGGCCAAGGTCGGCGCCGAGCGGAAGGTGGAGGCGCTGGAGCGGGAGTGGGGGGTCCAGGTTCAGGAGGGCGGTGGCGCTCCGGGAGATTCCGGTACGTCGTCAGCCGCGCCCGAGCCGACCGAGGCGCCCCGGCAGCAGCCCGCCGCGCGACGTGCGACGTCCGCCGCCCCGGACTGGTCCCAGGCCTACGCCATCCTCACCATCCCCCGCCTCCACCTCCGCGTCCCCGTCGCCGAGGGCACCAGCAAGCAGAACGTCCTCAACAAGGGGTACGTCGGCCACTACTCCGGCACCCAACAGCCGGGCCAGGCCGGGAACTTCGCGCTCGCCGGGCACCGCAACACCCACGGCGAGCCCTTCCGGTACGTCAACCGGCTCGGCCGGGGCGACGAGGTTCAGGTGGAGACGGAGGACGCGGTCTACACGTACGCCGTTGACCGGACCCTTGCGCAGACCTCCGCGCGGGACACCGGTGTCATCCGGGCCGTGCCGAGCAGTGCGGTGCGGCCCGGGCACGGGTACTCCGAGCCCGGGTACTACCTCACCCTCACCACGTGTACTCCCGAGTACACGTCCAAGTACCGGCTGGTGGTGTGGGGGAAGCTGCGGTCTATGCGGCCACGGTGACGCTGCGCTGGCTGTGCCGCGATGGGTCGTTGGTTGTCCGCGGCGCCGTTGCGGCTGGTCGCGCAGTTCCCCGCGCCCCTTCGGGGCGCTGGTCACTGGAGGTACGGGATCAGCGCCGCTGTCAGTTCCGCGGGTGCGTCTTCCTGTACCAGGTGGCCCGCACCCGCGATGGGCTCCAGCCGTGCGCCCGGGATGAGGGCGGTGAGTTCCTCGCCCTTTGCCGGGGGGATCCAGGTGTCGTCCTGGCCCCAGCAGATCAGGGTCGGGATGTCGATCTCGGGGTACCGGTCCTGGATCTCGTCGGTGTGGAGTTGGTCGGCCTGGGCGATCTGTCGGTAGAAGGCCGCCTGGCCGGGGTCGCCGAGCCAGGGGTGGACGAGGCGGTCGAGGGTGGCCGGGTGCAGGCCGGGGCTGCTGGCCGAGTTCACGTACTCGCGCACCAGGGCGCGGTGCAGTGCGGGCGGCAACTGCTCGAAGACGTCGGCGTGTTCGCCGAGCAGCCGGAAGGACGGGGAACCCCAGGGCGCCAGCGCGACCGGGTCGACCAGGGCGAGCGCGCGGTAGCGGGCGCCGTGCAGGAGATGGGCCCGCAGGGAGACGGCGCCGCCGAAGTCATGGGCGACGACCAGGGGTTCCGTCAGGGCCCACTGCGCCAGGAGCTCGGTGAAGACCCGGCCCTGGGCGGCCAGGGAGACATCCTGGCCGGCGTACTTCTCCGACTCCCCGTAACCGGGCATGTCCCAGACGAACACCTGGTGCCGGTGGGCGAGTCCGCGGGCGACGGCGCGCCAGACGTAGGAGGAGAAGGGGGTGCCGTGGAGGAGGACGACCGGGTCCTGGCCGGGCGGTCCGAGGCTGTCCCAGCGGACGTCCCCGGAGCTGCTGCGGAAGGTCTGGGTCAACTGCCATTCAGTCAACGGTGCTGGTCCTCTCGTTCAACGGTGCTGGTCCTCTCGTTCGTGGTCGCAGCCATCCGAAGTCTCCCCTCGGTGGTCAGCGAGTTGTGAAGAAGGGCGTCCGGTGGGAACGCCGACGGCGTCCGTGGCATCTGTTCCCTCGGAACGGCTTTACGCACCTTCACCGTGTCACGGAGGCCCCCTTCCGATGCCGATCAACGAACTGAGCGGCGCCGTCCAGTACGTGATGGACCTCGTAGGCATCTTCGCTTTCGCCCTGTCCGGGGCCTTCATCGCGGTGCGCCGGGACTTCGACATCTTCGGGACGGTCATCCTCAGCGCGGCCGCAGGGCTGGGCGGCGGTCTCTTCCGGGACCTGGTCCTCGGCGTGACACCGGTCGCCTTCTCCGACTACGGCTACTTCTTCACGCCCTGCGTGGCCGCCGCGGTCGTCTACTTCGGCCACCGGCTGTACGACGACCGCAAGGTCCAGAGCAGCACGCTCTTCGACCTGTCCGACGCCGCCGCGCTCGGCCTGTTCAGCGTCACCGGCACGATCAAGGCGCTCGCCCACGGCTTCAACCTCCCCGCCGCGGCGACGCTCGGCGCCGCGAGTGCCGTGGGTGGCGGCGTGCTGGCCAGTCTGCTGGCGCTGGAGGTGCCGTCGCTGCTGCGCTGGGACCGTGATCTGTATGCGCTGCCCGCCCTGGTCGGAGCGGGCTCGACCGCCGCCCTGCACGTCGCCGGGCTGCTCAATGTCGGTACGGCCATCGGTACGGCCGTGTTCGCCTTCTCGCTGCGCCTGCTCGCCCTGCGCTACCGCTGGCGCAGTCCGCGCTCACACTTCTGGCGGAACCCGTTCTCCGGGATGCGGCACCAGTCGGCCGGGGAACCGGCGGCGCAGGCACCCCTGGAGGCGGACACCGTCAGGTTGAGCCCCGCCGAAGCCGACACGGTCAGGATCCGCCGGGAGGGCCTGCCGCGTGGTGGGAAGCGGTCGGTGCCCGACCCCCGGATCGTCCTGAGGGGGCCTGGGCGCCCGAAGGACCGGCGCGACGATCACCAGGAGGCCGGTGCCGACTCCCTTTGAGCGGCCCTCAGGTCCTCTCCCGAAGCACGCCCACCGCCACCGCCGCGACCACCGCGAGCCCCGCCGACACGACCATCGCGACATCCGCGCCGCGCGCCAGGCTCCCCGACGACGTCGCCAGCGCGATGGTCAGCGCGACGCCCGCGCAGGAGCCGATGTAGCGGAACGTCTGCTGCGCCCCCGACCCCATCGCCGCCCGCTCGGCCGGTACGGACTCCACCGAGAGCAGCGGCAGCGCGGCGTTGAGCAGGCCGCTGCCGACGCCCGCGATCACCAGTCCGGGCAGCAGCCGTGCCCAGGAGCCGGCGTCCAGCGCGCCGAGCATGGCGAGTGCGCCGCCCGCGTGGAGCAGGAAACCGAGGGCCAGTTGGAGGCGCGGCGGCACGCGGCCCGCCAGCCGCTTCGCCTGGAGGGCCACCCCGAACGACAGCCCGGACCACAGCAGGAACAGCCACGCCGTGTCCATCGCGGACAGGCCGAGCGTCTGCTGGAGCAGCGCCGGCAGGAAGCTGAACAGGCCGATCACCGCGAGCCCGGTGAACAGGCCGCCGGCGGCGGAGCCGAGGAAGCCGGGGCGGCGCAGCAGACCGAGGTCGATCATCGGCGTTCCCGCGCGCCGCTCCACCAGCACGAAGATCCCCACCAGTACGGCGGACGCGGCCAGCAGCAGTCCGACGGGCGCCCGCAGCCAGCCGTCCCGCCCCAGCGTCAGCGCCGCCACCAGCGCGACCAGCGCCAGCCCGAAGGTCACCGCCCCGCCGAAGTCGGGCCGTCCGCCTCTCGGCGCACGGGATTCGGCCAGCGTACGGATGCCGAGCGCGGCCACGATCAGAGCCGCGGCGCCCAACACCCCGTATGCCACCCGCCAGTTGGGTATCGCCCCGACCACCAGCGGCCCCAGCGCGATGCCGCCGCTCACGAACGCGCCCCACACGCCGGTCGCATGGAGCCTGCCGCGTGGGGTCGGGAAGGCGTGCACGAGCAGGCCCAGGCTGCTGGCGAGGAGGGCGGCGCTGGCCGCGCCCTGGGCGATGCGGGCCAGGGTGAACAGCGCGGTCGTACTCGTCAAAGCGCCCAGGGCCGTGGTGATGCCCAGGGCGAGCGTGCCGGCGAGGAAGATCCGGCGGCGGCCGTAGTCGTCGGCGAGGCTGCCGGCGACCAGCAGGAGGGCGGCGAGGCCGAGCGGGGTGCCGTTCAGCAGCCAGGCCTGGGCGGAGAGCGGGGTGTGCAGGGCGGCGGCGGTCTCGGGGAGCGTGACCATCGGCGCGGTGTACGTCATCAGGGCCACGGCGGTGGCGGCGCTGGTCACGGCGAGGGTGGCCGTGGGGCGGGGCGCGGACTCGGGACGGGGAGCGGCCGGGGCGGCGGGCTCGATCGTCGGAGTTCGTTCACTGAACCTGGGCATGACTCGTACCGTAGCACCTAAGGTTCAGTCATTGAACCAACGGCCGGAAAACTGGTTACAGTGGACGCCATGGCATTGGGCAAGGACTACGTGACACAGGAGTGCTCGATCGCCCGGGCGCTGGAGATCGTCGGCGAGCGATGGACTCTGCTCGTGGTGCGCGACGCGCTCTACGGCGTACGGCGCTACAACGACTTCCTCGTCCACCTGGGCATCCCGCGCGCCGTCCTGGCCGCCCGCCTCCAGGCGCTCACCGCGGAAGGGATCCTCGTCAAGCGCCGGTACCAGCAGTCGCCGCCGCGCGACGAGTACGTCCCGACCGATCGCGGCATCGCACTGTGGCCCACCCTGCGCTCGCTCGGGCTGTGGGGCCGGGAGCACTTCGGGGACGCCCAGCTGCGGATCTTCCGGCATGCGGAATGCGATACCGAGTTGGGCCCGTACGGCGAATGTCCCGTGTGCGGAACCGTCGTACCCCTCCCGGACGTGGAAATGTCGCCGGGACCCGGACTCGATCCGGACCCGGCGGATCCGATCAGCCGGGCGCTGCTCAAGCCCAAGAGGCTGCTGCAGCCGCTCGAGACGGATCCTGTATAACGAACGAGACCAGTAGTGCGAGCACGTGGGACAGAGGGGGAGCAGTGATCCGCAGCAGTCGGACCGGCCTGCGTCCCGCCCTCGTCCTGCTGCTCCTGCTCGTCCAGGTCGCGCTGCTCGACACGGGCAGCCTCTCCGCCACCGTCGCCCTCGCCGCGACCGCCGCCGCCGGGTCCGCCTTCGCCGCGTGCTCGCTCCTCGTCTCGCGCTGCGCACCCGCCGTGCCGCGCACACGCGTGCGTACGGCCATCCGCGACCGTGACCTTCGTACGGCGTTCCTGCCGCAACGCGATCCCGACGCCAGGGGGCGCACAAGGCCCCGGGCACCCGGACGGACCCTCCTGACGGCCGTCGCGTAGGGCACGTACCTCTTATTCTTTCCGGTCCTCTTCCCAGTACGTGACCCCGCGCGGGTCGTCATGCCGCCATCCCCCTGACCGGCACGACGAGACCCCACGGAGGGCTCACCCATGTCCGTTTTCGCCAACCTGGTCGAGCAGCTGGCACAGCTGCTCGAACCGCTCTTCCACGCCTCCGCGGCCGCCGCCGCGATCGTCCTGTTCACCGCGTTCGTACGACTGCTGGTGCATCCGCTGTCCCGGGCGGCCGCACGCGGGCAGAAGGCGCGGACGGAGTTGCAGCCGAAGATCGCCGAGCTGCGGAAGAAGCACGGGAAGAACCCGGAGCGGCTCCAGCGGGCCGTGCTGGACCTGCATGCCGAGGAGAAGGTGTCACCGCTGGCCGGGTGTCTGCCCGGGCTGTTCCAGTTGCCCGCGTTCTTTCTGCTCTACCACCTGTTCTCCAACCGGACGATCGGCGGCGAGGCGAACGAACTGCTGGGCCATGAGCTGCTGTCCGCGCCCCTCGGCCATCGCTGGGCGGACGCCCTCGCGGACGGCGGGGCGTTCGGGGCGGCCGGGCTGGTGTACGTCGCGCTGTTCGCGCTGGTCGCCGCCGTCGCCGTGTTCAACTACCGCCGGACGAAGCGGATGATGGCGGCCAATGCCGCTCCGGTACCGGTGGCCGACGGTGAGCAGGTCCCCGGGATGGGGGCGATGAAGAAGGTCATGCCCTTCATGTCCTTCTTCACGCTGATCACGGTGGCGGTGGTGCCGCTCGCCGCCGCGCTGTATGTGGTGACCAGTACGACGTGGAGTGCGGTGGAGCGGGCGGCGCTGTATCGCTGAACAGCGGCCGGTCAGTCGGCCAGCCGGTGTCAGCCGGTGGTCTTGCGGGCCACGCCGCCGTAGAAGCCGATCTCGGCGGCGCGGGCCGGCGGCGGGGTGTCCGGGCGCCAGAACGGGACCTGGGTCACGCCGGGCTCGACCAGCTCGAAGCCGTCGAAAAGGCGCTCGACCTCGGCGCGGGTGCGCAGGTTCATGGTGGCGGTGGCGTTGTTGTAGACGGCCTGGGCGTCGCGGCGGTCCGCGAGGTCGCCCGTGGCGTGCGAGAGCACCAGATAGCTACCGGCCGGGAGCGCGTCGCGCAGGGTGGCGACGATCTGCGCGGGCTTCTCCGCGTCGGTGACGAAGTGGAGGATGGCGACGAGGAGCAGCGCGACCGGCTCGTCGAAGTCGATGATCCGGCGCACATCGGGGTGCTCGATGATCGCCTGCGGGTCGCGCAGGTCGCCGAGCGCGATGCTGGTCGCGCCGGACCGGCTGAGCAGCGCGTCGGCGTGCGCCTTCACGATCGGGTCGTTGTCGATGTAGGCCACGCGTACGTCGGACGCCGCTTCGTGGGCGATCTCGTGCACGTTCGGGGAGGTGGGCAGACCGGTGCCGATGTCGAGGATCTGGCGGACGCCGGTGCCGACGACATACCGGACGGCACGCTGCAGGAACGCGCGGTTGGCCTGCACGCTGATCCGCACCTCGGGCGCCTTGGCGGCGAGGGCGTCACCGGCGACCTGGTCCACCTCGTAGTTGTCCTTGCCGCCCAGCAGATAGTCGTAGATCCGCGCGGGGTGCGGCCTGCTGGTGTCGATCTCCTCGGCGCTCATGGCCAAAGCTTCGCATATCAACTTCGGTGCGGAGGAGCGGAGTTGGATTTCTGGGAGACGCGCCGCGGTCCAGTCCGTGAACCGGGTCTTGCGGAGCGGTCGGCGACCTTGGAGGATCGACCAGTCCTCCGATGGCTGCGTGCAGGCCGCACACCGGCCGTGGCCGTCGGCCGGGCGCCCGCGATCGAGGGAGATTGTGAACATGAAGCTGCTGCGAGTCGGTACGGCGGGATCCGAGCGGCCCGCGCTGCTCGACGACCAGGGGATCCTGCGGGACCTCTCCGGCCTCGTCCCGGACATCGACGGGCCCCTGCTCGCCGATGACGCCGCGCTCGGCCGGATCCGGGCGGCCGCCGGTGCCGGGGAACTGCCCGAGCTGGACGCGGCCGGGCTGCGGATCGGGCCCCCGGTGGGGCGGATCGGCAAGATCGTGTGCATCGGGCTCAACTACCACGACCACGCCCGCGAGACGGGGGCCGAGCCGCCCCCCGAGCCGGTGATCTTCTTCAAGGCCGCGGACACGGTGGTCGGGCCGCACGACACGGTGCTGGTTCCGCGTCGGTCCGTGAAGACCGACTGGGAGGTCGAGCTGGCGGTCGTCATCGGGCGTACGGCCCGGTATGTGGACTCGGCCGAGGAGGCGCTCGGTCATGTCGCCGGGTATGCGGTGTCGCATGACGTGTCCGAGCGGGAGTTCCAGATCGAGCGGGGCGGCACGTGGGACAAGGGGAAGAACTGCGAGACGTTCAACCCGCTGGGGCCGTGGCTGGTGACGGCGGATGAGGTGGCGGATCCGCAGGGGCTTTCCCTGAAGCTGTGGGTCAACGGGGAGCTGAAGCAGGACGGGTCTACGGCCGAGCAGATCTTTCCGGTGGGGGAGGTTGTGCGGTACGTCAGTCAGTTCATGACGCTTTATCCCGGGGACGTGATCAATACGGGGACGCCGGCGGGGGTTGCGATGGGGCGGCCTGAGCCTAAGCCGTATTTGCGGTCCGGGGATGTTGTGGAGTTGGAGATCGGGGGGCTTGGCCGGCAGCGGCAGGAGTTTAAAGACGCCTAAGGGGCGGGGGCTGCGGTGGTATGGCGGCCTTAGGCCGTCTGTGGTTTCTCGCGCAGTTCCCCGCGCCCCTATAGGGCGTTTTAGCTACTGCTTTTCCAAGTAGTGCTCCAGGGCTTCCACCACGAATTTGTGGTCCTGCAACTGTGGCAGTCCGCTCACCGTCACCGAACCGATCACGCCTGCGCCTTCCACCGTGATCGGGAACGAGCCGCCGTGGGCCGCGTACTCGTCGGCGTTGAGGCGGGAGGAGTCCTCGAAGGTGGTGCCCTTGGCTCGGAAGCGGGCGCCTACCAGGTAGGACGCTGAGCCGTAACGCTCGACGACTCGGCGTTTGCGGTTGATCCAGGCGTCGTTGTCGGGGGTGGAGCCGGGGAGGGCCGCGTGGAAGAGCTGCTGGCCGGCGCGGTGGATGTCGATGGCGACCGGGGCCTGGCGTTCGCGGGCCATCTCCACCAGCAGGGAGCCCAGGGCCCAGGCGTCGTCGTAGGTGAACTGGCGGAAGACCAGGCGGCGTTCCTGGGCCTCCAACTCCTCCAGCGGCGGGGTGAGTTCGGGGTGGAACTTCGGGGTCAGCTCGGGGTTGTGCGTCACAGCGTCACCGTCACATGGTCGCGGGCGGAACGGCGGGCCGCCTCCAGTACGTCGAGGGCGGCGGCCGCCTCCAGTGCGGTCACCGGGTTGGGACCGCCGTCCAGCAGGGCCTTTGCCACGGCCGCATAGTAGGCGGGGTAGTCGCCGGGGAGGGTCGGCTCGGGGCGGCCTCCTCCGGTCAGCGGGGATTCGCCGGAGCCGACGCGGCCCCAGAGGGACTCGGGTTCCGTGCCCCAGTCGGCGGTCGTGGAAGGCAGCCGGCCGTCCTTCAGTGCAGCCTCCTGCGGGTCGAGGCCGTACTTCACATAGCCCGCCTGCGAGCCCAGCACCCGGAAGCGGGGGCCGAGCTGGGCGGTCGTCGCGGAGACGTAGAGGTGGGAGCGGACCCCGCCCGCGTGGGTGATGGCGATGAACGTGTCGTCGTCCGTCTCGGCGCCGGGGCGGCGGATGTCCGACTCGGCGTACACGGACGTCGCGGGGCCGAAGAGGACGAGCGCCTGGTCGACGACGTGGCTGCCGAGATCGTAGAGGAGACCTCCGATCTCTGCGGGGTCGCCGGACTCCCGCCAGCCGCCCTTGAGTTGCGGGCGCCAGCGCTCGAAACGGGACTCGAAGCGCCATACGTCGCCCAGCTCGCCCTCGGCCAGCAGCTTGCGCAGGGTCAGGAAGTCGTTGTCCCAGCGGCGGTTCTGGAAGACGGAGAGCAGCAGTCCGCGCTCGTCCGCCAGCGCCGCGAGTTCGCGTGCCTCGGCCGCCGTGCCCGCGATCGGCTTGTCGACGACCACGGGGAGGCCCGCCTTGAGCGCGGTGGTGGCGAGCGGGACGTGCGTCTTGTTCGGGGACGCGACGACGATCAGGTCCAGCTCGTCGGCCCGGTCGAACAGCTCGTCCGGGGTGGCGGCGACGCGGACGTCCGGGAACCCGGCGCGGGCCTGCTCCGCGCGCTCGGGGTTCGAGGTGACCACCGTGTCGAGGGTGAGGGCCTCGGTGGCGGCGATCAGCGGGGCGTGGAAGACGGAGCCTGCGAGGCCGTAGCCGACCAGGCCGACGCGGAGAGGGGTAGCACTCATGGCTCCCACTTTCGCAACGCTGTTGCCAAAGTGCAAGCGGTGGGGAGAATGGGGGGCGTGAACAGGACGAAGGGTGGCATGCGGGGGGTGGCGGGGCGCGCGTCCGGTGGCGATGTGCGGGGTGGAGCGGGTCGTGACATGCGAGGTGCGGCCGGTGGTGCGAATCTGCTCGCCCTGCGCAGTCACAACACCGCGCTCGTGCTCGATCTGCTGCGTGCGGCCGACGCCGACGGGATCAGCCGGCTCGAACTCGCCGAGCGCACCGGGCTCACCCCGCAGGCCGTCAGCAAGATCACGGCCCGGCTGCGGGGGGAGGGGCTCGTGGCCGAGGCGGGGCGGCGCGCGTCCACGGGGGGCAAGCCGCGGACCGTGCTTCGGCTGGTGCCGGAGGCGGGGCATGCGGTCGGAGTGCATCTCGACCGCGATGAGCTGCGGGCGGTCCTCGTCGACCTCAAGGGGAGCGTGGTGGGGGAGCGGTGTACGCCGCTGGACCTGGGGGCGGGGGCCGAGGCTGTGCTGGCCGAGGTGGAGGCGGTGGTTGCCGCTGTGCTGGGGGCGGATTCGGTTCCCGGGCTCACCGGCGTCGGGGTCGCGCTGCCCGGGCCGCTCGATCATGCGCGGGGGGTGCTGCACCGGGTCACCGGGTTTCCGGAGTGGGACGGGTTTCCGTTGCGGGAGGCGCTGGAGGGGCGGTTGGGGGTGCCGGTCGTCGTCGACAAGGACACGAATGCCGCGGCGCTCGGGCTTGCGGTCGGCGGGCGGGGTGGGCCCGGTGAGGGTGGCGGGTCCTTCGCGTATCTCCATCTCGGTACGGGACTTGGTGCCGGGCTTGTGATCGGAGGGAGCGTGCATCGGGGGGCGCGGACCGGGGCAGGGGAGTTCGGGCACCAGGTCGTTCAGCTCGACGGGCCGCTGTGCACCTGCGGTGACCGTGGGTGCATCGAGGTGCTGTGCCTGGGGGCGGTGGCGCGTGGTGAGGTCGATGAGGCGGCGCGGGTGCTGGGGGCGGGGGCCGCGAACCTGGTCGGGCTGCTGGACATCGATGTGGTGCTGCTGGGGGGCCGGACGGTGGCTGCGGCGCCGGAGGTGTTCGTGCGGGGGGTGGGTGCGGTGCTGGAGGAGCGGGCTCGGCGGGAGGGGGCGGGGGACGGTGTGGTGCCGGTGAGGGTCGCGCCCGGTGGGGTGCGTGGGGTTGCGGAGGGGGCGGCGCAGTTGTTGCTGGCGCCGGTGTTCGGGCGGGGGGACGGGTAGGTGTGCCGGGCGGCATCGATCAGCCCAGCGATGCGGTAGCCGTGCGCAGGTCCTCCAGGGCCGCCAGCGCGAAGGGCGCGAGCCCTTCCTCGTCGTCACGATCACCCTCGCACCACTTGGCGTAGCCCTGCTTGAACGCGAGGACTCCCAGTTCGCCCGCGAGTTGTGCCGTCGGCTCGGGGACGCCGCGGGCGACGAGCGCGGCTGTCATGGCCGCCGCGAGGCCGACGCTCTTGAGGGCGTCACGCTCCTGGAGTTCGGTGCTGGCCGCCACGGCCGCCTTGAGGCGGGGCCCGAATTCGCGGTTCGCCGGCCCCATGGCGCTCGACGCGCGCTCCAGACCCGCCGCCACCGCCTGGAGCGGGGTGGCGCTCTCGGGCGCCTCGGCGATGCCGTCGGCGAGCAGCCTGCTGAGCGTCTCCTGCCCTGCGACCAGCAGCTCGCGCTTGTCGGCGAAGTGCCGGAAGAACGTGCTCTTGGTGACGCCGGCGCGCTCGGCGATCTGCGCCACCGTCGTGGCGTCGTATCCCTGCTCGGTGAACAGGTCGACCGCCGCGACGACGAGTCGCTGGGTTGCCCCCGGTTGCCATCTAGCCATGCGACCAGGATAGGTGATGGGACAACGGTCCCATCAGGTGTATGGTCGGTGACGGGACAATGGTCCCATCACTTTCAGGGAGAGCTCATGCATGTCTTCATCACCGGCGGCACCGGCACCATCGGCTCCGCCGTCGTCGACGAACTGCTCGCAGGCGGCCACACCGTTCTCGCACTGGCCCGCTCGGACGCCTCAGCGCAGGCCCTTGAGAGCGCCGGTGCCAAGGTGCTGCGGGGAGAACTGGCGGACCTCGACGTCCTGCGGTCCGGTGCCGCACAGTCCGACGGCGTGATCAATCTGGCGTTCGGACGCGACTACAGCACTCAGGACGCGGTCGCTCGGTCCGTCGCCGAGGAGAGCGCCGCGCTCACCGCGCTGAGCCAGGAACTCATCGGGAGCGACCGCCCCATCGTCATGGCTTCGGGCACGCCCCCGATGCCGGGACGCGTCTCCATCGAAGCCGACCCACTGCCGGCCGGAGGCCCCGTGGGCGGCCGGATCCGTTCGGTCACGGCGCTGTTGGATCTCGCCCCGCGCGGTCTGCGCGCCATGGCCGTCCGCCTGCCGCGCACGGTCCACAACGAGGGACAGGGCGGGTTCGCCGGCCTGCTGGCCGATGCGGCCCGCCGCACCGGAGTGGCCGGCTATCCGGGCGACGGCACCCAGCGCTGGCCGGCCGTGCACGCGCGCGACGCGGCGGTTCTGTTCCGGCTGGTCCTCGAATCGGCCCCGGCCGGGACCGCCTGGCACGCCGTCGCCGACGAGGGCGACGCGGTGCGGGACATCGCGACAGTCATCGGCCGGCGACTGGGCCTGCCGGTCAAGGAGGTCGCGCAGGAAGTGTTCGGCCCGTTCGGCCCGATCTTCGCCATGGACCAGCCGTCGTCCAGCGCCCACACCCGCGATGCCCTCGGCTGGCAGCCGACGCACCCCAGCCTCTTGGCGGACCTGGAGAACATTCAGCCCTGACGTCCGGCTGAAGGGGAACGTGAGCGCCGTCCGCGCCGCCGATCGAGCGCATCCCCACCCTCCATCCGAGGGCCACCCCGGCATGGCACACCGCAGCCCCCGCCCCCACCCGCCACGCTCATGTGCTCATGCGACTGTTCACGCCCGCCTCCCTCTGCCTCGCGGTGGCAGCCGCCCTTCTCCCCGCCGCGGCGCACGCGGACACCGACGCCGCCTGCACCGCCGCCGAGGACGGCACCTTCCCTCTCACCACCCGCATCCACGGCGGCCCCGCTTCCTATGAGGCGGGCGGTGGCTATGGGACCTGGTCCCTCGATCTCACCAACACCACCGACCGGACCTGCTCCGGCATCCACCCGGTCGTCGTTCTCGTCGACGAACGGCACGCGCTGAAGCCCTCGCAGCCGCGGCTGGAGTTCTACGACGGTCCGCGTCCGCGTCCGGTCCGCTTCGAGGCGACCGATGCCGATGAGCTGGTCGGGGCTTTCGGCGGCGACCACGACGGCTTTCCCGGTTTCACCGTCGGCCCCGGTGGGACGGTCACCGTGAAGGTGAGGCTGGCGGTGACGTCGGACGCGGTGCCGAACCGGGTGACCGCCAACGCGGCCGTCGTACAGCGGCATGAGGACGACGGCGACTGGGTCGGGCAGTCCAACGACTACCGCTTCGGCATCGGCGCCGACCCGGAACCCACCCTGCCGCACAACGACGCCTCTGCCCCGGCCACCACCCGCCCCCTGCCCTTCGCCGACGAACTCGCCCGCACCGGACTCAGCACGCCGCCCGGTGCCCTCGCCGCCACCGTCGTCTTCCTGCTCACCACGGGCGGCGCGCTGTTCCTCGTACGGAGGCGCCGCTGAGCGCAGTGCGCCGGTCTGCCAACAACCGGTACCGGGTGATCGGCGGGGTCGAGATCACCGCTTCCTGACTACGCTGGGGGCGTCGGTACGCCGTGGTTCCGGCGCCCCCGCACATGCACGCACGTACGGCAGGAGAACCCGCACATGGCAGACCGCAAGCCCATCGAGTCATGGCTCACCGACATGGACGGTGTGCTCATCCACGAGGGCGTTCCGATCCCCGGTGCCGACGCGTTCCTGAAGAAGCTGCGTGAGTCCGGGAAGCCCTTCCTGGTCCTCACCAACAACTCGATGTACACCCCGCGCGACCTGCACGCCCGACTGCGGCGCATGGGTCTTGAGGTGCCGATCGAGTCCATCTGGACCTCGGCGCTGGCCACCGCACAGTTCCTGGACGACCAGCGGCCGGGCGGGTCGGCGTACGTCATCGGCGAGGCCGGCCTGACCACCGCGCTGCACGACATCGGCTACATCCTCACCGACCACGAGCCGGACTACGTCGTCCTCGGCGAGACCCGCACGTACTCCTTCGAGGCCATGACCAAGGCGGTACGGCTGATCCTGGGCGGCGCCCGCTTCATCTGCACCAACCCCGACGAGACGGGCCCCTCCACCGAAGGGCCGCTGCCCGCCACCGGCGCCGTCGCCGCGCTGATCACCCAGGCGACCGGCAAGAAGCCGTACTTCGCGGGCAAGCCGAACCCGCTGATGATGCGCACCGGGCTGAACGCGATCGGCGCGCACTCCGAGACCAGCGCGATGATCGGCGACCGCATGGACACGGACGTGCTGGCCGGCATGGAGGCCGGGATGCAGACGTTCCTGGTGCTCACCGGGCTGACCCGGCCCGATCAGGTCGAGGGCTTCCCGTACCGGCCGTCGAAGGTCGTCGACTCCATCGCCGACCTCGTGGACCGGGTCTGAAACCCGGTTCACACAAAATCCAACTCGGACGGAGCAGCGCGGCCCGGCTGAGGATGCGCGGCCGGGCCCCGCGGGGGAGCCTCCTGACTACGGGAGGTTCATGATGGGTCCACTGAAAGTCACTCTCTGTGCGGGCGCGGCGATCTTCGCCGTGTTCACCCCGGCCGCCCACGCGGCGGACGGAGGCGGCCTCTCGGTGACTCCGGCGTCCCCCGCCCCCGGTAACGACATCTCCCTGAGAACCACCGGCTGCCCCACCACGACGGGTACCGCGGCCTCGGCGGCCTTCGTCGCCGACGCCCGCCTCACCGGCACCGGCGGCACGCTCGTCGGGGAGACCCGCGTCAGCTCCTCGATCAGGGCGGGTACGTACGACGTGCGGGTCACCTGCGGGGGCGGGCAGGCGAAGGGCGCCCTCACCGTCGTAGCGAAAACGCCACCGAAGACACCACCGAAGGCGCAGCCGCACCAGCCCACCGCCCCCGCCTCCTCTCCGGTTGCCCCCGTCCAGGCGGGCGGCGGTGGTGCGGCCCGGCTCGGTGCCGAAGCCGAGGCGGATGCCGAGGCCGACGAGGCCGGGCCCGGCACGGGGCACGCGGTGACCGGGCTGGTGCTGGCGGGTGTCGCCGCGGTCGCCGTGGCGCTGCGCAGCGCCCGCCGGAGCCGCGGAACGGACTGACCGGCGATGTCCGAGCGCTCCTCGGGTACCGGCCGCCTCACGATGGGGGTGGTCTGGGCGGTGCTGCTGCTCGGGCTGTGGCTGTGGGGGCGGGAGGTCACCGACGTACGCCTCGGGACCGCCATGCCCACCACCGGCGACATGGCGGCGGTCGGCCGGCCGCCGGACGCCGAACTGCCGCCCGCCGCCCGGCCGTTGGGGGCCGCGCTGCCGCAGCGCATCGACATCCCCGACCTGGGTGTGCAGGCCCCCGTCGTGGCCCGCGGGCTCGACGCGCA
>NZ_JBQQBS010000103.1:0-18742 GCF_052245395.1 Streptomyces sp. 4N124 | reverse complement strand
TAGCGTGAGGGAAACGCCCGGTTACATTCCGAACCCGGAAGCTAAGCCTTACAGCGCCGATGGTACTGCAGGGGGGACCCTGTGGGAGAGTAGGACACCGCCGAACAAAATTTGAGAAAACCCCCGTGCTTTTCAGCACGGGGGTTTTCTGCGTTTGAGGTCGGTTTAGGCTCGTAGGCATGCGCTATGACCTCGTGATCTTCGACAACGACGGAGTGCTCGTCGACAGCGAGCCCATCTCCAACAGGCTCCTGGCCGCCTACCTCACCGAGCTCGGGCATCCGACCTCGTACGAGGACTCCCTTCGCGACTACATGGGCGCCGCCATGCACCGCGTACACGATCTGGTGGAGGAACGGACCGGGCGACGGTTGCCGGCGGACTTCGATGATGTCTTTCATGCTCGGGTGTTCGCGGCGTTCGAGCGGGAGTTGAAGCCGGTGGACGGGGCCGTGGGGGTGCTCGAGAAGCTTGCGGGGGACGGGGTGCCGTACTGCGTGGCGTCGTCGGGGAGTCATGAGCGGATTCGGGTGGGGCATCGGACGACCGGGCTGGACCGGTGGTTCGACGACGGGCGGATCTTCAGCTCGGAGGATGTGGGGCGGGGGAAGCCGGCGCCTGATCTGTTTCTGTACGCGGCCGAGCGGATGGGGGTCGCGCCGGAGCGGTGTGTGGTGGTGGAGGACAGTCCGTTGGGGGTGAAGGCGGCGGTTTCGGCTGGGATGGACGTGTATGGGTTCACTGCCATGACTCCTGTGGCGAGGTTGTCGGGGGCTACTCAAGTGTTTGCTGGGATGGGGGAGTTGGTCGGTCTGCTCGCCGACGAGGCCGCTCCGGGCAAACTTGAGGGAAATTCATCTTTGGCTTGATATACCCAGCGGTACGCCGGGGCCTTACGCTCGCCGCCATGACTGATGTGCTGCGGCGCGGTAGGGCCTCGTTGGCGTTCGGCTTCTTCGCTCAGGGTGTGGCCTTTGCGCTGCTCGTGACGCGCATCCCTGCCATCCAGGACCGGTACGGCGTCTCCGACGCGATGCTGCCTGCCTTCCTGGCGGCTGTGCCGATTCTCGCCGGGGTGGGCAGTGTCACGACCGAGCGGCTGGTGAAACGAATACGGCCCAGTGTGGTGCTGCGGTGGTCCCAGCCCGTGGTGCTCCTGGCGCTGCTCGGGGTCGGGACCGGGGACCGGACGGTTGAACTGGGCATTGCGCTGGGCGCGTTCGGGCTCGCCGTGGGGGCACTGGACGCGTCGATGAACATGCTCGGGGTGAGTCTGCAGCGGTCGTACGGGCGCAGCATCATGCTCAGCTTCCATGCCGCGTTCAGCCTGGGCGGGATTCTCGGGGCCTCGCTGGCGTGGGTGGGGGCGCACTGGGATCTGGCGCTGTTCGTGTCGTATCTGCCGGTTGTGGTGGTGCTTCTGCCGGCTGCGCTGGTGGGGAGTCGGTGGTACGTCGACGGGGTCGCGGAGGAGAAGGCGGCGGATGTCGAGGGGGGTGGAGGCGGGACACTCGGCTTCAAGGTGTTGTTGCCGTTGTGTCTGGTGATGACCTTCGCGTACATCGGGGACTCGACCGTCTCCAACTGGAGTGCGAAGTATCTGCAGGATGTGCTGGGGAGTTCGGAGCAGCTGGCCACCGTTCCGTACAACGTCTACATGGTGACGACGTTGGTGGGGCGGGCCATCGGGGACTTCGGGGTGCGACGGTTCGGGGCCGTGGTGGTCGTACGGGGTGGGGCGGTGGTGGCTGCTGTGGGGTTTGCTGTGGTGGCTGTGGCGCCTGGGGCCTGGGTGGGGATGCTGGGGTTCACCTTGTTGGGGCTGGGGTTGTGTGTGCTGGTGCCGCAGACCTTTGCGGCGGCCGGGCGGCTGTTTCCCGGGGCTTCGGATGCGGCCGTCGCTCGGCTGAATGTTTTCAACTACGTGGGGTTCTTGATCGGTTCGCCGTTGGTGGGGGCGTTGGGGGATGCCTGGAGCTATCGCGGGGCGATGCTTGTGCCGATGGTGTTGGTGCTGGTGACGTTGGTGTATGCCCGGTCGTTCGAGGGTCAACCGGACCGATACGGTGGCGGGCATGAGCGGCCGCGCACAGCTGATGTGGGACGAGGCAGTAACGGGCTATGACTTCGGTCCGGAGCATCCGATGGATCCGGTTCGGCTTGCGCTGACCCGGGGGCTGGTGGGTGCGTTCGGGCTCGACCGGGATGTGGAGGTCGTGGCGGCGAAGCCTGCCGGGGAGTCGACGTTGCGGCTGGTCCATCGGGAGGATTACATCGCCGCGGTGAAGGCGGCGTCGGAGGATCCCGGGGCGGCGGACGGGTCGTACGGGATCGGGACGATCGATGATCCGGCGTTCGCCGGGATGCATGAGGTGTCCGCGTTGATCGCCGGGCAGTCGGTGGGGGCGGCGGAGGCTGTGTGGCATGGGGATGTGCTGCATGCGGTGAACTTCGCGGGTGGGTTGCATCATGCGATGCCGGGGGGTGCGTCGGGGTTCTGTATTTACAACGATGCGTCGCTGGCTATTGCACGGTTGCTGGAGTTGGGGGCCGAGCGGGTCGCGTATGTGGATGTCGATGTGCACCACGGGGATGGGGTGCAGGCGGCGTTCTGGGAGGATCCGCGGGTTTTGACGATTTCGCTGCATGAGCATCCTCGGACCTTGTTTCCGCAGACCGGGTGGGCTGAGGAGACGGGGGCGGAGGGGGTCGCGGAGGGGTCGGCGGTGAATGTTGCGTTGCCGGCGGGGACCGGGGATGCGGGGTGGTTGCGGGCGTTTCATGCGGTGGTGCCGGAGTTGATTGCGGACTTTCGGCCGGATGTGCTGGTGACTCAGCATGGGGCCGATACGCATTTCGAGGATCCGCTGGCTCATTTGGCGGTTTCGCTGGATGCGCAGCGGGCTGTGCAGGTTGCTTGTCATGAGTTGGCGCATGAGTACGCCGGGGGGAAGTGGGTCGCGTTGGGTGGGGGTGGGTACGCGGTGGTGGATGTGGTGCCGCGGTCGTGGACGCATCTGGTGGGGATTGCGGCGGGGCGGGCTGTGGAGCCTGAGGCGGTGATTCCTGAGGGGTGGCGGCGGGAGGTGTTTGCTCGTACGCGGCAGTTGGGGCCGGTGCGGATGACTGATGGGCGGTGGCCTGTGGTCTTTGCTGCGTGGGAGGCGGGGTACGACCCTGCGGATCGGTTGGATCAGGCGGTGTTGGCTACGCGGAGGGCTGTGTTTCCGTTGCGGGGGTTGTTGGCGTAGGGGTTTTTCGCCCCCGCCGCCCCTACCCGTCCCATCCTGAAGGGGCTCCGCCCCTTCGACCCCGCCAGAGGGCTGCGCCCCCTGGACCCCCTGCGGGGCTTCGCCCCTGCACCCCACCGGGGCTTCGCCCCTGCACCCCACCGGGGCTTCGCCCCTGCACCCCACCGGGGCTTCGCCCCTGCACCCCACCGGGGCTTCGCCCCTGGACCCCGAACGGCCTTCGGCCTCGCCCCAGACGCCGGACGGGCTGAGGGTGGCTGAGGTCGCCTCGCCCCAGACGCCGGACGGGCTGAGGGTGGCTGAGGTCGCCTCGCCCCAGACGCTGGACGGGCTGAGAGTGGCTGAGGTGGGCTCGTCGTCAGACGCCGGACGGGCTGAATGAAGCCGACTGGCGTCCAGCGGTCAGCCCGTTGTGGGTGGGGATCTCGAACGCCGGATGGGCTCCAACGCGCCACACAGCACCGATTCCCCCGCTACGCCAACTGTGCAGTCTTCCCCCGTTCCCCTGACGCCCCCCACCCCCGTCCGTCACCATCGCACCCGTGTTGAGTACCGGTGCACTGCGTGCGCATCTGTTGGCTGCTCGGTTGGCTGGGGTGGTGGCCACGTCTCGGGAGGTGAGTCTGCGGAGTTATCGGCTGTTTGCGGCTCGGGATCCTCGGGTTTTGATCGGGATTGATCCTGAGTGGGCTTGGGGGGAGCGGGAATTGGTGGGGTTGATGGCGGAGAAGTGTGGGGTTTCGGCTGATTTGGGGTATGCGTTCGGGCCTGATGTGATCGATCCGGGGCGGACTTTGGTCGCGCTTGATGCCTTCGCCGATCGGGTCGGAGCCGTCGCGGAGCGTGGCGCGCCTGTGCTGTTCGGTACCGGGCATCCGCACCGGCTGCTCGGCTTCTACGCCGCCTTGGCGGACGCTTTGTCGGCGGCTGGATGTGCTGTGCTCACACCGGCGCAGGGTCGCTGTGTCGACATAACGACCCGGTTCGGTCTACGCACGTACAACCTTGACTACGTACGAGGAGTCGCGCTGATGCGAGAACCGGACGCCTCCCGCTCCGGTTGTGAGACCGGCGCACACACGCACTCGCCGCTGCCGGTTCGTACCGTGCTGGCGGCGGCGGCCGAGGCCGGCGGGCCGTTGCCCGAGTTGGTGATCGGGGATCACGGGTGGGTCTGCGGAGCAGGTCAGCTGGGGTTTGAGGCCATTGGTCTTGCGGATACCGATGACCCTGCGCTCTTCGTGGGGGAGGCCGAGGGGTCCGTGTCCGTCGTCGTTCCACTTGATGACGCTGTGCGGTCTGATTACTACCTGCCGCTTACCCGCTACGTACTCAATCGGGCGTGTCTGTCACAGTAGGCCGCCGATGGGTGCACCTCTTCCCCACTCGCATCACCCGCCCCTACATTGGGGAGTGAGCACGCAGCGACGAAGCGTCACCGGAAGGGGAAGCCGGTGGCCGTCGAGTGCGGAAGGTTCAGGTGTGTCATGGCTGCAGAGCAGAGGCCTCTGAGCGAGGTTCAGTTCCTTACCGTGGCGGAAGTCGCCTCGGTGATGCGAGTGTCGAAGATGACCGTGTACCGACTGGTGCACAGTGGTCATCTGCCTGCGATCCGGGTGGGGCGGTCCTTCCGCGTCCCCGAGAACGCGGTTCACGAGTACCTCCGCGAGAGCTATGTGGGGGTGGAAACCGCCTGACGACGGTGGTCCGGGGAGATCCTCAGGGCACCACTGGATCTGCCCGGCCCCCTCGATTACGACCTCAGCGCTCGGACGGGTAGGCTAGCCCCTCGTAGGTCGTATGGGCCCATGGCGCCCAAACGCCGAGTGATGAGAAGTGAGCGAGGGTAGTCGTGGGCTCTGTTATCAAGAAGCGGCGCAAGCGGATGGCTAAGAAGAAGCACCGCAAGCTGCTCAAGCGCACGCGCGTTCAGCGCCGTAACAAGAAGTAGTCCGCCCGTCCGCGAGGACGAGGACTACGGACGGCGCAGAAGACGTCGCGAGAGCGTGTCCGTGGCCCCCCACCGCACCCGGTGGGGGGCCACGTGTGTCTCCACCAGGATCGGGTGTTCTGTGCGTACGCCTGTGTTTCACATGGCTTGGTCTGTTCGTACGCCTGTGGATGTCGTCACTTCGTGCATTGGGTGGTCATCACAGCGCAACATCGAGCCGCTAGGTTGGCGACACACGGGGAACACGGCAGGGTAACGAGCAGCGGTGTGTCGGGGCAGGACGATTCCTGGAAGGAAGGCGCTGATCTTGGGGAAGGTCGTGCTCGTGACCGGAGTGGCCCGTCAACTGGGGGGCCGGTTCGTACGACGGATCCAGCGTGACCCACAGGTGGACCGGGTGATCGCCGTGGACGCGGTCCCGCCCGCGCATCATCTGGGCGGCGCCGACTTCATCCAGGCCGACATCCGGCAGCCGACCATCGCGCGCGTCCTCGCCGAGACGGCCGCCGACACGGTCGTCCACATGGATGTGACGGCCACCGCCCTCGGCAGCGGCAGCCGGGCGACGGTCAAGGAGACCAACGTCATCGGGACGATGCAGCTGCTGGGTGCTTGTCAGAAGTCCCCCAGCGTCAAGCGGCTCGTCGTGAAGTCCAGTACGAATGTGTACGGGTCCGCGCCGCGCGATCCCGCCGTCTTCACCGAGACGACCCCGCCGAAGTCCCTGCCCAGCGGCGGTTTCGCGAAGGACACGGTCGAGGTCGAGGGGTATGTACGGGGCTTCGCGCGCCGGCGGCCGGACGTGGCCGTGTGTGTGCTGCGGTTCGCCAACATCCTCGGCCCCACCGCCGACACCCCGCTCGCCTCGTACTTCTCGCTGCCGATCCTGCCGACCGTGTTCGGCTACGACCCCCGGCTGCAGTTCGTGCACGAGGACGATGTGATCGACGTCCTGCGGATCGCCTCGCACGAGCCGGAGCGCGGCACGCTCAACAGCGGCACCTTCAACATCGCCGGCGACGGCGTCCTGCTGCTCTCCCAGTGCTCCAGGCGGCTCGGGCGGCCCACGCTGCCGCTACTGCTGCCCGCCGTCACCTGGGCGGGCTCGGCGGTGCGTACGCTGGGGATGACGGACTTCTCGCCCGAGCAGATCCGGCTGCTGACGCACGGCCGGGTCGTGGCGACGGACCAGATGCGTGAGACGCTCGGATTCAAGCCGAAGTACACGACCGCCGAGACCTTCGCGGAGTTCGCGCGCAGTCGCGGTCCCGGACTTCTGCCCCCGGAGGCCCTCGCGGGGGCTGTCGACCGGATCGCCGCGCTGCCCTTCCAGGGCAGCGGCCACCCCCCGACGCAGAGCGCCAACTGAGGAGCGCATCAACGATGGCGGACGCCAAGGTCATTCCGTTCGACGACGACCGGTCCCGCGGGAGCGCCGTACAGCGGCCGCCGCGGCGCCGGACCAGTTCGGGGAGCCGGCGCAAGAGCGGTGAACCCGCACTGGTCCGTGAGGTCCAGCCCCTGCCCGGGCGGGCGCTCGCGCAGGATGATGTCCCTGTGACGCGTGAGGAACAGCCGCCGCAGCGGCCCAAGGACGACGGCGGCCTGGAGCGGCGCATCGCAGGCGGCCTGGCCTTCCTGCGCCGCCGTCTGACGGGGGACTACGACGTCGACGACTTCGGCTACGACGAGGAACTCACCGACCATGTCCTGATGTCCCTGCTGCGTCCGGTGTACGAGAAGTACTTCCGGGTCGAGGTGAAGGGCGTCGAGAACATTCCCACGGACGGCGGCGCCCTGATCGTCGCCAACCACTCCGGCACGATCCCGCTGGACGGCCTGATGATGCAGGTCGCCGTGCACGACCACCACCCGGCCGGCCGCCACCTCCGCCTCCTCGCGGCCGACCTGGTCTTCGTGCTGCCGGTGATCAACGAACTGGCCCGCAAGCTCGGCCACACCCTGGCCTGCGCCGAGGACGCCGAACGCCTTCTGGCCCAGGGCGAACTGGTCGGAGTGATGCCGGAGGGCTTCAAGGGCATCGGCAAGCCCTTCAGCGAACGCTACAAGCTCCAGCGTTTCGGCCGCGGCGGCTTCGTCTCCACGGCACTGCGCCAGGGCACCCCGATCATTCCGTGCTCGATCGTCGGGGCCGAGGAGATCTACCCGATGATCGGCAACGCCAAGACCCTGGCCCGGGTCCTCGGCTTCCCGTACTTCCCGCTGACGCCGACCTTCCCGTGGCTCGGCCCGCTGGGCGCGGTCCCGCTGCCGACGAAGTGGACGATCCAGTTCGGCGAGCCGATCCTCACGGACGGCTATCCCCCGGAGGCGGCGGAGGACCCCATGCTGATGTTCAACCTGACCGACCAGGTCAGGGAACAGATCCAGCACACCCTCTACAAGCTGCTGGTGCAGCGCCGCTCGGTCTTCTTCTGACTGAGGAAACGTTTGTACGACGACGGGGGCGCCCCTCTCACAAGGGGCGCCCCCGTCGTCGTACTACCGCCGTAACGCCTACTCGACGTCCTCGCCTTCGATGCCGAGGCCGGGCAGCAGGCCCGGGAGCAGTGGCGGAAGCGTGACGTCCGGCTCGGTGCTCGGCGTGCTGTTGCCGGACGGGGTGGCTGTGCCGGTGTTCTTCGGCGGGTCGAGCAGGCCGCCGGTGCTGCCGCCCAGCAGACCGTCGCTCTCGGTATCGGAGTCGGACGGCTTGCTGGGCTTGGTGTCGTCGGCGCCGCCGCGGTCCGATGTGCCGCCGCCCGCGCTCGGTGGTGCGGACCGATCGGCGCCGGAGGAGCCGGTGGACGTCGAACCGGAGCCCTGCCGCTCACCGTCGCCGCCGCCCCCGAGGGTGGGAGGCTGCGGAAGCAGGGACTGCAGCGGGGCGACCTCTTCGTCTATGGCGTCGAAGACCGACGACACCTGCTCGCTCACGTCCCCCAGCTGCACGGGAAGCCGCTCGCGCAGCGCGCCCCAGGCATCGCGGTGCGAACTCGAGAAGGTGGAGAGGGCCTGGATGGGGCCCAGGGACGCCGGGTCGCGCTCGTAAGCCGCGCTCAGCAGGCGGTGGCCCTCCGAGGCGTCGTGCGTCATACCGGACAGGGCTCGGCGGATCGCGCCGACCGACTCGTGGTCGAGCTGTCCGCTGCGGTCGCGCTCCATCAGGCGTCGGGCCTCGCTGAGCCTGGTCGAGGCCTGGTCGAGGTAGGAACGGCCGCGCTCGTCGTCCCCGTCGGCCAGGTAGTTGAGCTTGAAATCCTCTATGCCGCGCTTGAGCCCGTACAGCGAGTCGCCGGGCAGCGCGTCGGAACTCGCGGCGGCGACTCCACCGAAGGCCCCGGCGGCGACCCCGACGCTGAGCCCGCCGGCGGTGAGTCCCTTGGCCAGCCGCGTGCGTGGCCGCAACTTGCCCAGCGGGCTCGCCCGATGGGCGCCGCGGCCCCGATGGGACCGCTGCGCCGGCATCGCGGGCGCGGTCGCCCCGCCACCCACGGAACCCTCTTGGAGCATGGCCTCCATGGCGGCCACCAGCTGGGCGCGCTGGACGACCTTGACCTCGGGGTCCATTTCCGGCTTGGGCAGCTCGCCGAGACCGGTGGTGAGGGCCAACAGGCGCCCCTGCTCGGTCTGTTCCGCAGCAGCCTCTGCCGGTGGTGCCTCTGACTGCTCGGCCGCCGGGCCCCGGTCGGACTCCTCCAGGGCCTGGGCGAAGGCGTTCGCCCGCCGGTGCGCCGATACGTTCGCGATCACTGGCGGCACCTCCTCTCGTCATGACGGTCGACTCCCCAGGGGGTCCTGAGGGTTGCACGCCCTGACCGAATCCACACGATCGAGTGATCGAAGACGGTCGGGGAGTGACCACAGGGAGCCTGCATCCCGCACAACGAGCGGCGCGGCACTTGGGTTACGGACGATGGATGATCCGACGGTGAAGTCAACAGAACGTCACTGTAGGTGAGTTGGGGATGGCTGAGCGTGTACGGGCGGTCAGCGGGCGTCGTCCGGGAGGAGCCGGGCGAGAGTGCGGACGGCACGGTACTGGAGGGTCTTGATCGCGCCCTCGTTCTTGCCCATGACGCGGGCGGTCTCGGCGACGGAGAGGCCCTGCAGGAAGCGGAGCGTGACGCACTCCTGCTGCTGGGGATTGAGTCGGCGCACGGCATCGAGCAGTGCGGCATTGGAGAGGGATTCGAGCACCGAATCCTCGGGCGAGCGCTCGACCTCATTGGCGTCGAGCATCTCCCCGGTGGTCACCTCCAGCCGGAACCGGCTGGACTTGAAGTGATCGGCGACGAGGTTGCGGGCGATGGTCACGAGCCATGCCCCGAAGTCCCGTCCCTGCCAGGTGAAGGTGCCGATTCTTCTGAGTGCCCGCAGAAAGGTCTCGCTCGTAAGGTCCTCGGCGGTCGCCTTACCTCCCACCCGGTAGTAGATGTACCGATAGACAGTGTCGCTGTACTGGTCGTAGAGGCGCCCGAAGGCATCGGCCTCGCCGGCCTGTGCGCGCTCGACGAGGTCCATCATGCGCGCGCTGTCGCTGTCCGCGGCCGGGCGGCGAGCGGTGGTGGCACCGGCCGAACGCCCTCGTCTGCTGACGGCGGCGGTGCCGTCGGCAAGCGCGTAGCACGGGCCGACCGGCGCTGTGGCTACGGCGAGGGCGGGGACGGCGTACGCGGTGGGGACGAAGCCGCGCAACAGGTCCAGGACCGTTGCGCGCAGCGTAGCCAGGCCCGAGGCGTCAACCCCGACGTGTGGGTACACGGGACTCCCAGAGGCAGAGCTTCCATCACGTGCAGTGCGGGACCGTTCACCCGTCGTAGCGACGGAGGGGTACCGGTTTGCGTCTGAGGAGAATAACGCTTCGTGCAGGCATTGCTACGCCCAGTTGCTCAAATCATCGATTCCGTCGCTTCTGTAACCGATTGACGGTCGATCAAGTGCCGCACAGTGACCGGTTGTTGATCGTGTGTGGTCGGGTTCCGGTCAGGAGCGGGGCGTGTTGTGGCCGTGTGCAGCCAACGGGACTGGGTGGGGCGGTGTGGGGGTACGACCACTGGATTGCCCGGCGTTTTGGGCGTGGCCCGGGGTGGGGGCTGGCCAGGGGGTGGGTCGCGCAGCCCGGCGCTGACGGGGTGCCAAGCGCTCTGCGGGAAGTGCCGTGATCTGTCGTCGGTCGGCTACGGCGCCGTCGTGGCTGGTCGCGCAGTTCCCCGCGCCCCTTAGCGGCGTCGGCGGCTCAGGGCGATGGCTGCTGCTGTGCCGCCTGCCACCGCGCCGACGCCGGCTGCTGCTGGGATGCCGACCTTTGCGGCCTTGCGGCCGGTGCGGTAGTCGCGGAGGCGCCAGTCGAGTTCGCGGGCGTGTTTGCGGAGCTTGGTGTCGGGGTTGATGGCGTAGGGGTGGCCGACGAGGGAGAGCATCGGGATGTCGTTGTGGGAGTCGCTGTAGGCGGCGCAGCGGGTGAGGTCGAGGCCTTCCGCTGTGGCCAGGGCGCGCACCGCCTCCGCCTTCGCCGGGCCGTGCAGGGGCTCACCCACCAGCTTGCCCGTGTAGACCCCGTCCACCGACTCGGAGACCGTGCCCAGTGCGCCCGTGAAGCCCAGGCGTCGGGCGATCACCGTGGCGATCTCGACCGGGGCCGCGGTCACCAGCCACACCTTCTGGCCTGCATCCAGGTGTGCTTGGGCGAGCGCGCGTGTGCCGGGCCAGATGCGGTCGGCCAGGTACTCGTCGTAGATCTCCTCGCCGATCGTCATCAGCTCGGCCACCCGGTGGCCCTTGACGATCGACAGGGCGGAGTCGCGCGCGTCCTGCATGTGTTCGGGATCCTCGACCCCGGCCAGCCGGAACCACGCCTGCTGCCAGGCGAACTTCGCGAGATCGCGGGTCTCGAAGAACTTCCGCTTGTACAGCCCGCGTCCGAAGTGGAAGAGCGCGGCGCCCTGCATCACGGTGTTGTCGAGATCGAAGAACGCGGCGGCCTTGTCGTCGCCGAGTACGGGGAACTCCGGTTCTCCCTTGTCCTGCTCGGCGGACGGCGGCGGTTCCTGCTCCTGCGTGGACTTGCGTGCTGCCTCCGCCGACGCCTCGCCTGCCAACACGCTCCGGGCGGTGGCGGAGCGCCTACGGGGAGTGAGCCATCCAAGAGCGGCCATGGCGTGAGCATAGCCAGTCTGTTCGGTGGTTCCGGAGTCGGGAGGTTTGGTGGCTGTGAACTCTCCGCGACCGTGCAGTTAAACCGTGGTCGTGGCGGCGCGAGAATGGCCGTATGAGTCCTATCTTCCGGCGGCCCGCCGCCCGTGCCCGGCTCGTCACTCTCATTCGCAAGCCCGGCTGCCACCTGTGTGATGACGCACAAGTGGTGGTCGAGAAGGTCTGTGCGGACCTGGGTGTTCCATGGGAGGAGAAGGACATCACCCAGGACCCCCAACTCCATGACCAGTACTGGGAGCAGATTCCGGTCGTCCTGGTCGACGGGGAGCAGCACACGTTCTGGCGCGTGAACGAGGACCGGCTCCGCAAGGCTCTGGCCAAGCACTGACCGACCAGTCCAAGTCGGCCGGAAACTGGCTTAGGATCGACGGCGTCCTGGTCTCGGGGGTGGGGATCGTTGAGGAGAGTGTTCGGTTTTGACCCCCGTGTCGGCCCGGAAGGAGTGGCGCGTGACCCCGGTCACGTTGGCCGGGCAAATCGGACACCATCTTTGTGCACGCGTTCACAAAGACATAGCCTGCTTTCGACGGGGCGGTCCAGGGACGTGTGACCGCCTGCAGCCCCGCTCTACCCGCAGGAGCACCGTGGCAACTGGCCGAACTCACCGACCGGCGACCCGTAGCCGAGGGATTCCCGAGGCCACCGTCGCCCGGCTTCCGCTGTACCTTCGCGCGCTGACCGCACTGTCGGAGCGCTCGGTTCCCACGGTCTCCTCCGAGGAGCTGGCGGCCGCGGCGGGGGTCAACTCCGCCAAGCTGCGCAAGGACTTCTCGTATCTGGGCTCGTACGGCACCCGTGGTGTCGGCTACGACGTCGAGTATCTCGTCTACCAGATCTCCCGCGAACTCGGGCTGACCCAGGACTGGCCGGTTGTCATCGTCGGTATCGGTAACCTCGGCGCCGCCCTCGCCAACTACGGCGGGTTCGCCTCCCGTGGCTTCCGGGTCGCCGCGCTGATCGACGCCGATCCGGAGATGGCCGGAAAGCAGATCGCCGGGATCACCGTCCAGCACAGCGACGACATAGAGCGGATCATCTCCGACAACGGCGTCTCGATCGGGGTCATCACCACCCCGCCCGGCGTCGCCCAGCAGGTCTGCGACCGGCTCGTCGCCGCCGGCATCACCTCCATCCTGAACTTCGCGCCGACCGTGCTGTCCGTCCCGGACGGCGTCGACGTGCGCAAGGTCGACCTCTCCATCGAGCTGCAGATCCTCGCCTTCCACGAGCAGCGCAAGGCCGGCGAGGAGGCCGCGTCGGCCGACGGCGCCGGCCCGGTCGCCGCCGTGCGCGGCGAGTCCGCCGACAAGGGACCGGACGGGGACGTACCCGCCGTGATGCCGGCATGAGTCTCCTCGTCGTCGGGCTGAGTCACCGCAGCGCTCCGGTCAGCGTCCTGGAGCGGGCCGCGCTGTCCGCGGACGCCCAGATCAAGCTGCTGCAGGACACGGTCGCCGCCGAGCCGGCCACCGAGGCCGCCGTCCTGGCCACCTGCAACCGCATCGAGCTGTACGCGGACGTGGACAAGTTCCACGCCGGCGTCGCCGAGCTGTCCACGCTGCTCGCCCAGCACAGCGGGGTCGGCCTCGAGGAACTCACTCCGTACCTGTACGTGCACTACGAGGACCGGGCCGTCCACCACTTCTTCTCGGTGGCCTGCGGGCTGGACTCGATGGTCGTGGGCGAGGGCCAGATCCTCGGCCAGATCAAGGACTCGCTCGCGACGGCCCAGGAGCTGCACACCGCCGGGCGCCTCCTCAACGACCTGTTCCAGCAGGCCCTCAGGGTCGGCAAGCGCGCCCACTCCGAGACCGGCATCGACCGCGCGGGCCAGTCGCTGGTCAGCTTCGGCCTGGAGCAGCTGGCCGTCGGCAAGCCGGTCGACGGCTGGGCCCGCGGCAAGAGGGCCGTGGTGATCGGTGCGGGCTCGATGTCCTCGCTGGCCGCGGCGACGCTCGCGCGTGCCGGGGTCGCCGAGATCGTGATCGCCAACCGGACCCTCGACCGCGCCGAGCGGCTCGCGCAGATCCTCACCGAGGGCGACGACACGGACGTGCTGGCTCGCGCGGTACCGATGGAATCGGTGCCGGCCGAGCTGACACGTGCCGATGTCGCGGTGTCCTGCACGGGGGCTACGGGACTGGTGCTGGCGGCGGAGACGATCGCGGCGGCGCTGGATGGCCGTGGGGTCGTCGCGCAGCCCGGCGTTGACGGGGTGCTGCCTGCGCCCACCCGTGCCGCCCCAGGCGGCACGACTGCCCGCAGCTTGGCGGGTGGCGAAGAGAACTGTCCGCTCGATCTGGCCGCCGTACAGCCCGGGTTCTCGGTGCTGGGCGAGGACGCCGTGGCCGGCATGGACGCGGCGACGCTGGAGCAGCACGCCGCGTGGGTCTCCGGGAGCGCCGTGGACCGGCGCGAGGCGGGTCGCCGTACCCCCGAGGCCGACGCCGAGCTGATCACCGCGCTTGCCGCGACCGCGGCCACCGCCGGGCGGATCCCCGAGCGGCGCAGGCCGGAGCCGGTGGCGGTCGTGCCGCGGCCGGAGCCGGTGCTGTTCCTGCTGGACCTGGCGATGCCGCGCGACATAGACGCGGCCGTGCACCGGCTCGCCGGCGTGCGGCTGGTGGACATCGAGTCGCTGGCGGAGGCCTCCGCGGACGCTCCGATGGCGGCCGACGTCGACCAGGTCCGCCGTATCGTCTCCGACGAGGTGACGGCGTTCGGGGCGGCGCTGCGGGCGGCGCACATCACGCCGACCGTGGTCGCGCTGCGGACGATGGCCGCCGATGTCGTGGCCGGCGAGATCGCGCGGCTGGAGGGCCGGCTGCCCGGCCTCGACGACAAGCACCGGGCGGAGATCACACAGACCGTGCGGCGCGTCGTCGACAAGCTGCTGCACGCGCCGACCGTACGGGTCAAGCAGCTCGCGGCCGAACCCGGCGGCGCCGGGTACGCGGACGCCCTGCGGACCCTGTTCGACCTCGACCAGGAGACGGTGGCCTCCGTCTCCCGCGCCGAGGACAGCACCAGCAAGAAAGACCGAGGCTCGGCATGAGTGACGACAAGGCCCTGAGGCTGGGGACCAGGCGAAGCAGACTCGCCATGGCCCAGTCCGGGCAAGTGGCAGAGGCCGTGAGCCAGGTGACCGGACGGCCCGTCGAGCTCGTCGAGATCACCACGTACGGCGATGTGTCCCGTGAGCAGCTCGCGCAGATCGGCGGCACGGGTGTCTTCGTGACGGCGCTGCGGGAGGCCCTGCTCAAGGGGGAGGTCGACTTCGCGGTTCATTCGCTGAAGGACCTGCCGACCGGGCAGCCGGACCAGCTGGCCCTGGCCGCCGTCCCCGAGCGCGAGGACCCGCGGGACGTGATCGTCGCCCGGGACGCGCTGAAGTTCACCGACCTGCCGCGCGGGGCGCGCATCGGTACGGGTTCGCCGCGGCGGATGGCCCAGCTGAACGCGTACGCCCGGACCCATGGGCTGGATATCGAGACGGTTGCGATTCGCGGGAACGTGGATACGCGCGTCGGGTATGTGCGCGATGGTGAGCTGGATGCGGTGGTGCTGGCCGCGGCCGGGCTCAGCCGCATTGGCCGTATCGACGAGGTGACCGATTTCCTTTCGGTCGACACAGTTTTGCCCGCTCCCGGCCAGGGAGCACTCGCGATCGAATGTGCCGCGGACAACGCGGACCTGATCGCCGCGCTCGCGGAGCTCGACGACCCGTTCACGCGGGTCGCCGTGACTGCCGAGCGGTCACTGCTCGCCGCCCTGGAGGCCGGCTGCAGCGCCCCTGTGGGCGCGCTGGCCGACCTTTTGGCCGACGGGCAGATTGTCAAGGAAATGCGCCTGCGCGGCGTCGTCGGCACGACCGACGGCTCGCGGATGGTGCAGTTGTCCACCACCGGTCCCGTGCCCGAGACGTACGACCAAGCAATGGCGCTCGGCCGTGAACTCGCGGCCGAGATGCTTGCCCAGGGCGCGGCCGGTCTGATGGGGGAGCGAGCACATTGAGCCCCACCACCCTTCCCGCCGGTCCGGAACACGGGCACGTCACCTTCCTGGGTGCCGGACCCGGAGATCCGGGACTACTGACTCTGCGCGCCGTCGAGGCGCTGGCAAACGCGGACGTTCTCGTCGCCGAGCACGAGGTGCTCGACGTCGTACGCGCTCATGCCAGATCGGGCGTCGCCGTCGTGAACACGGAACCGGGTCCTTCGTCGGACCCGCATCCGGGCACAGGCACGCCTCAACTAACGGTTGTTGACGGTCAGTCAACAACCGCTGGCGCCCCCGCCGTGCGGGATGCCGCACATCTTGTCATGGAGGCCGCGCGGGGCGGCAGGCGGGTCGTGCGTGCGGTCTCGGGGGACCCGGGACTGGATACGTACGCCGCCGAGGAAATGCTCGCCTGCGCCGCCGCGGGTGTTCCCTTCGAGGTCGTGCCGGGTGTCGCGGCCGCCGTCGGGGTGCCCGCGTACGCCGGTGTTCCGCTGCGGGACGCCCAGGGCGCCGATGTGCGGTTCGTGGATGCGCGGACCGCGTCGGACCGGTGCTGGACCGAGGTCGGTGCGTCGGACGGCACGGTCGTCGTGTCGACGACGCTGGAATCCGTGGCCGCGGCCGCGGGTGAGCTGGTGTCCGCCGGGCGCAAGCCCGATACGCCGATGACGGTCACGGTCGCCGGTACGACTACTCGGCAGCGGACGTGGACCGCCACGCTGGGGACGATCGCGCAGACGCTGAAGCAGGCGAAGGTGCTGCCCTCGCCCGAGGGCGCGCGGCCCGTGATAGCCGTGGTCGGGGAGCGTTCCGCCGCGGCTCAGCGTGAGCAGCTGTCGTGGTTCGAGTCCAAGCCGTTGTTCGGCTGGAAGGTGCTCGTTCCGCGTACGAAGGAGCAGGCGGCGTCGCTTTCCGACCAACTGCGGTCGTACGGGGCCGTGCCGCATGAGGTGCCGACGATCGCCGTCGAGCCGCCGCGGACGCCTCAGCAGATGGAGCGGGCGGTCAAGGGGCTGGTGACCGGGCGCTATGAGTGGATCGCTTTCACCTCGGTGAACGCGGTCAAGGCCGTGCGGGAGAAGTTCGAGGAGTACGGGCTCGATGCGCGCGCCTTTGCCGGGATCAAGGTCGCCGCGGTGGGGGAGCAGACCGCGAAGGCGTTGGTCGCGTTCGGTGTGAAGCCGGATCTGGTGCCGAGTGGGGAGCAGTCGGCGGCGGGGTTGCTGGAGGACTGGCCGCCGTACGATCCCGTTTTTGATCCCATTGACCGGGTGTTCCTGCCGCGCGCCGACATCGCTACCGAGACGCTGGTGGCGGGTCTCATTGAGCTTGGGTGGGAGGTTGACGACGTTACGGCTTATCGGACCGTGCGGGCGTCGCCGCCGCCTGCGGAGACTCGGGAGGCGATCAAGGGCGGCGGGTTTGATGCCGTGCTGTTCACGTCGTCTTCTACGGTGCGGAATCTGGTCGGTATTGCCGGGAAGCCGCACAACGTGACGGTGATTGCCTGTATCGGGCCTGCTACGGCCAAGACCGCTGAGGAGCATGGGCTTCGGGTGGATGTGATGGCTCCGGAGCCGTCTGTGCACAAGTTGGCTGAGGCGTTGGCGGACTTTGGGATGCGGCGGCGGGCTGCGGCGTTGGAGGCGGGGGATGCGGTGACTCGGCCTAGTGAGCGGCGGCCGGGGGCGCGGAGGCGGCGTACGACGTAGCTCCGCGGGAGCCGCGATGGGCCGTCTGTCGTCTGCGGGCCCGTCGTGGCTGGTCGCGCAGTTCCCCGCGCCCCTTCGGGGCGCTTACGGGGTCACCGTGTGGCCGTAGCGTAGGAGGTTTTTGGGGTCGTAGGTTGCCTTGTCCTGGCGTAGGCGGTTGTAGACCTCGGGGGTCCAGGCTCGGGCTCGGTCGGATTCGGTGCCGGGGCGGCCGTGGATGTTGACCATGGAGCGGCCGGTGCCGTAGGGGGCCATGGCGGTGTTGAGGGCGGCCGTGGCTGTTTCTACGGCCTCGGCCGCTTCTGGGCTCGGTACTACGGCGACCGTTTCCAGGAGGTGGCTTGCGTCGCGGGCGCAGATCGCGTCCTCCGTGGCGGTCGTGCGGGCCAACGCGCCTCCCATGTGGCGGAGTTCGACTATCAGCAGGGGGTAGTCGGGGGGTGCCGCCGGGCCCGCGTGTGCCAGCAGGGTGTCGACGGCTTCAGGGGTGAGTTCCGCCAGCAGGGCGCACGACTCCCTTGCGGGCAGGGGGTCCTGGGGTTCCGCGTAGATCGAGTCCACGTCGGTGTAGTCCATTTCGTCGACCGTGTCGAACACGATGGGGGCGGCGGAGCGGATGGGGCCGAGGAGGCGCCGGCCGTCGGCCGGGTCGCCGGTCCAGGCGATCGCCACGCGGGCCCAGAAGCGGCCGCGCAGCGGTTCGGGGATCGCCGGGAGCGGGGGGAGGCGGAGGAGGGTGAACGCCGAGCACATCTGGGTGGGGACCGTGGGGGTCCAGTCGGCCCAGGCTCGGAGGAGGGGTTCCGCGTGGTCGCCGGCGCAGTAGATGCCGCCGCCGAGGATGCGGGTCAGGGGGATCAGCTCGGTCACCAGTGAGGTGACCACGCCTACGTTGCCCTTGCCGCCGCGCAGAGCCCAGAAGAGTTCCGGTTCGTGGGTCGCGTCCGTTTCGCGGAGGGTGCCGTCGGGGGTGACGACGTGGAAGGAGCGGACCAGGTCGGAGGCGTATCCGTAGGCGCGGCCGAGGATCGGGAGGCCGCCGCCGAGGGTGTAGCCCATTACGCCGGCGTCTGTGGAGGTGCCGTTGAGGGCGGTCAGGCCGTGGGGGGCGGCGGCGTCCAGGACGTGGCGCCATTTCGCGCCTGCGGCGATCGTTGCGGTGCGTTGGGCTGGGTTGATCTGTACGTCCGTCATGCGGGCCGTGTTGATCAAGAGGCCGTTGTCGATCGGGAAGTTGGCGCCGTGGCCGGTGCCCTGGACGGCTACGGGGGTGTCGGTGGCTGCGGCCCAGCGCATCGCGGCGACTATGTCGCCGGGGGTGGTGGCGCCGACGACCACGTCCGGGATGTGGCGGGCGGCCAGGTTGAAGCCGGTGACTTCGTCGGCGTAGCCGTCGTCCGTGGGGCGTAGGACCGGGCCGAGGATGTCGGAGAGGGCGAACAGGTCGGGGGTGTCGTGGGGGTGGTGGGCCGTCGTCATGGGGTCCTCCCCGTTGGGGTGCTCCGGGTGCTCGGGGGGCTTGGGGGCTTGTTCTCTCAGCTTGGACCCGGGGGGCGTGGGGTGCCTCCTGGCGGGGGGCTGGGGCTGCGGTTCGGGCGCGTGTGAGTGGG
>NZ_JBQQBS010000102.1:0-19262 GCF_052245395.1 Streptomyces sp. 4N124 | reverse complement strand
GGATACGTGGCCGGAGCCTTCGGGGACAGTGACCCCGCCGCCCCGACCGCCACCGTCGCCTCCGGCGATCTCGAAGCCGTGGCCGCCCGGGTCCTGCCCAGCGTGGTCTCCGTGGTGACCGCGTCCGGGCAGGGGTCGGGGTTCGTGTTCGACGAGCGGGGGCGGATCCTCACCAACGCCCATGTCGTGAGCGGGAGTTCGCGCGTGTCCGTCGAGTTGCAGGACGGGCGCCGGCTCAGCGCCCAGGTGATCGGCGACGACCCCGCGCATGACGTGGCCGTGCTGGAGCCGGAGACGGCACGCGGGCTGCGGGCCGCCGACCTGGCCACCGCCGGACGCCCGGCCGTCGGCGACACGGTCCTCGCCATCGGCTCCCCGCTCGGCCTCAGCGGCACCGTCACCTCAGGCATCGTCAGCGCCCTCGACCGCCCGGTCACACTGGGCGAAGGCACAGGCGGCGGACGACAGCAGCGCGCGCTGCAGACCGACGCCTCGATCAACCCCGGCAACTCCGGCGGACCGCTGGTCGACGCCGACGGACGGGTCATCGGCATCAATACGGCCATCGCGACGTTGGACCAGCAAAGGGGCGGCTCCATAGGCATCGGATTCGCGATCCCCGTGGCAGACGCCGCGGACGCCGCGGAGACCATCATCGACGGTGGGTAGGTGGTCGTACATGAGACTGCTGGTGGTCGAGGACGAGGAGGACCTGGTCGTCGCCCTCAAGGTCGGGCTGGTCAGGGCGGGCTACGCGGTCGATGTCGCCCCGGACGTCGACACCGCGACCGAGAAGCTCGCCGTCAACGACTACGACCTCGTGCTGCTGGACCTGAACCTGCCCGACGGCGACGGTTTCGCGGTGTGCCGCGCCATCCGCACCACCCCCGGAGGCCCCCGCATCCTGATGCTCACCGCCCGCGACCGGCTCGCCGACCGGGTGCGCGGCCTCGACGAGGGCGCCGACGACTACCTGGTCAAGCCCTTCGCCCTGCCCGAACTCCTCGCCCGCATCAGGGCGTTGCTCCGCCGTGAGGACGGCGGCACCGCGGTCGTCGAGGTCGGCGAACTGCGCCTGGACACCGCCCGCTTCGAGGCGTTCCGCGGCGCCCGCCAACTCCAGCTCACACCCAAGGAGTTCAGCGTCCTGCACTACCTGATGACCCGCCCCGGACGCGTCGTACCCGCCGAGGAACTGCTGGAGCATGTGTGGGACGAGCACGCGGACCCGTTCACCAACACCGTGCGGGTCACGGTCGGCTCGCTGCGCCGGAAGATCACCGGTGACGAGGATCCGCTCATCGAGACGGTGATACGGCAGGGCTACCGGCTGAAGGAGACGTCATGAAGTCCGTCCTACGGCGTCTGCGGCTCCCGGCGTTCACGCACACCATCCGCTTCCGCCTCACCGTCCTCTACTCCGGCCTCCTCTTCGTCCTCACCGCGCTCGTCCTGCTCGGCACCTATCTCGCCGTCGAACGCAGCGGTGAGGCGAAACCGGTCACCAAGCAGTTCTCGGTCACGAAGATCGTGAACGGCGAGGAGGTCGGAGAGTTCGACGCGGTGAAGGTCGAGCAGGTCGAGGCGGCCGTCAACTACGAGACGCTCGCCAACCTCCGCCGCTTCTCCCTCGCCCTGCTCGGCGGGCTCGCCGTCGCCAGCCTCGCCATCGGCTGGATCCTCTCCGGCCGCGCGCTGCGCCCCGTACGCGCCATCTCCCGCACCGCCGCCGACATCCAGGCCACCGACCTCTCCCAGCGCATCCGGCTGGGCGGCCCCAAGGACGAGCTGCGTGACCTCGCCGACACTGTCGACTCCATGCTCGACCGGCTCGACGAGGCGTTCCGCGCCCAGCGCCAGCTGATCGACGACGCCTCCCACGAACTGCGCAGCCCCCTCGCCATCATCCGCGCCAACGTCGACGCCGTCCTCACGGCCGAGGAGTCCGACGAGGAGGAGCGGCGCATCGCCGCCCGCAGCGTCGACCGCGCCACCACCCGGATGACCCGCCTCGTCGAGGACCTCCTCGCCACCGCCCGCCGCAGCGCCCCCGCCCTCGCCGACGCCGACGTCGACCTGGCCACCGCGGCATCCGAGGCCTGCGAGGACTTCATCCCCCTCGCCGCCGAACGCGGCCTCACCCTCCACCGCCGCCTCGCCCCCGGCCTCACCGTCATCGGCGACCACGACGCCCTCCGCCGCGCCGTCGGCAACCTGCTCTCCAACGCCGTACGACTCTCCCCACCCGGCACCCTCATCACCGTCGCCGCCGGCCGCACCGAGGGCTGGCTCTGGGTCGCCGTCCGAGACGAGGGCCCCGGCATCGTCGACGACGACCAGTCCCGAGTCTTCGACCGCTTCTGGCGAGCGAAGGGCAACGGAGGCAGCCGCGACCGGCACGCAGGCCTGGGCCTGGCCATAGTCCGCCAGATAGTGGAGTCACACGGCGGCCAGATCCGCCTGTTCTCAAGGGTGGGCGAGGGCTCGACGTTCGTGCTGTGGTTCCCGGCGCCGGGCGCAGAAACAAGCGGCGGACCGCCCGAGGAACAACCAACGTGACCCTGCTACTGGGCCGCGGTGGTGCGCCCCGTCAGGGGCGCGGGGAACTGCGCGACAAGCCACAACGGACCGGCAGCCGACACACGACCGGCAGGACTACGCAGCCTTGGCCTTCGTCGCATACATATCCACGTACTCCTGCCCCGACAACCGCATGACCTCAGCCATCACGGAGTCGGTCACAGCCCGCAGCACATACCGATCCCGGTCCATCCCCTCGTACCGCGAGAACTCCATCGCCTCACCAAACCGGACAGTCACGCGGCCGGGCCGCGGAATCCCCGCACCCCCCGGCTGCAACTTGTCCGTGCCGATCATCGCGAACGGCACAACCGGCGCACCGGTCATCAGAGTGAGGCGGGCGATCCCCGTACGCCCCCGGTACAGCCGCCCGTCGGGCGAGCGCGTGCCCTCCGGGTAGATGCCGAAGACCTTGCCCTCCTCCAGGATCCGGCGGCCGGTCATCAGCGCGGCCACACCCCCGCTCGCACCGTCCCGGTCCACCGGGATCATGCCGACGCCGGTGAAGAACCAGGCCATCAACCGGCCCTTGAAGCCCTTGCCGGTGACGTACTCGTCCTTGCCGATGAAGAGGACCTGACGGTCGCAGACCAGCGGCAGCACGATCGAGTCGATGAACGTGAGGTGGTTGCCGGCCAGGATGACCGGACCGTCGCCGGGAATGTGCTCCGCGCCCTCCACCCGTGGGCGGAACATCAGGCGCATGATCGGTCCGAGCACTGCCTTGATGAGCGCGAAGCGGGACAACGGGCCCTCCGGTGTCAAGGGATTCGGTATAAGTCTGTGCAGGTGAGGACGATACTCGCGGCCCCGGGGGTAGCGCACATCGGGATTGTCGGGTTCACCGAGGTCTTACGCACTGTTGACCCAGGTTTACCTGCGGTGGCGTCGCGATGCGCGCCGGTAATGCGCCCGGAACGATGTGACGGAGGTCGCGCCCGCTGGGGCCACGGAGCCTCAACCGTGTCAACCGATCGCCTACCCGGAACCATGTACTCGATGCCGACGAACCGTCAGAAGCCCGACCCCATGCGACATCAGGCGTCACCCCGGTGTTCCGCCCCCGGTCTCCCGCTCGTCATGCGCACGCCCCTACGATCGGCCCGCATCAACGGGCCGAACGAGGGATGGCGCTCATGGGGACGCAGGAGTCGAACGAGCAGGCGCGCGGGACCGGACGACGGGCGGTGCTCGGCGCGGCGGTGCTGGGCGCGGGCGGAGCGGTCCTCGGGCTGCCCGGTACGGCGAGAGCCGACGCACGCCACGGGGGCGGCGGCGTGAGGAGCCTGCCCGTACCGACGATCATCGGCCACCGGGGTGCCAGCGGCTACCGGCCGGAGCACACCTTCGGCGCATACGAGCTGGCCCTCGACATGGGCGCCCATGTCGTCGAGGCCGGCGACCTGGTGCCGACCAAGGACGGCCACATCGTCTGCCGCCACGAGCCCGAGATCGGCGGCACCACCGACGTGGCCGACCACCCCCAGTTCGCGAGCCGCAAGACCACCAAGGTCCTGGACGGTGTCTCCACCACCGGCTGGTTCACCGAGGACTTCACGCTCGCCGAACTGAAGACCCTGCGCGCGATCGAGCGCATCCCGGCCAACCGCCCGCACAACACCCTCTACAACGGCCGCTGGGAGATCCCCACCTTCGAAGAGGTGCTCCAGTGGCAGGACGAGCAGACCCGCAAGCGCGGCAAGCAGGTCTGGATCTACCCCGAGACCAAGCACCCCACCTACTTCCGCAAGCTGGGCCTCGGCCTGGAGGAGCGGGTCGCCAAGCTGCTGCGCAAGTACGGCAAGGACCGGAAGAACTCGCCGGTCATCCTGCAGTCCTTCGAGCCGGGCAGCATCCAGCGCCTGAACAAGCTCGTCGGCAACCCGCTCGCCGTGCTGCTGTCCGGCCCCACCTCCCGCCCTTGGGACTTCGTCGAGGCCGGTGACCCGCGTACGGTCGCCGACCTGGTCAAGCCCGAGGGCCTGAAGTGGATCGCCTCCTACGCGAACGGCATCGGCCCCACCCTCGACCTGATCATCCCGAGGGACGCGAACGGCAACCTCACCAAGCCGACCACGCTGGTCAAGGACGCCCACGCGGCGGGCCTGATCCTGCACCCGTGGACGCTGCGCAACGAGAACCCCTTCCTGCCGGCGAACTTCCGCAAGGGCGCCGACGCCGACGCCTACGGCGATGTCTTCGGCGCCTACAAGACCTACTTCGCCACCGGCATCGACGGCGTCTTCACCGACCAGCCGGACACCGGCCTGCTGGCCCGCGAGGACTTCGTCAACGGTTGAGCCCTCCACCCCGGTTGGGGTGACATCCGGCCGCCCGGGCAACCCGCAGCCCGGGCGGCCGCGTCGTGTCGCATATGACGTACGACCTGGTTACCGCACTGCGCCCGCTGCTCACCGCCGAGGCCTCCGCGGAGGCACATGCCTCCGGAACCGAGCCCGGCGACCTGGAGCAGGCGGTCTGGCTCCGCCTCCTGGAGCACCTGGACACGGAGGGCCCGCCCAGCGACCCCCAGCGCTGGCTGCGCGAGGCCGTCCGCTCCGAGGTCCGCCGCACCCGCCGTACGAACCGACACGAACGGCCGTACGACACCGAACCCGCCGACACCAGCGACCACGGCCCGGAACACCTCGCGCTCACCGCCGCCCGCCACCGCGCCCTGCGCGACGCCGTGCGCCGCCTGCCCGGCCGCTGCCCCCGCCTTCTCGAAGCCCTCCTCTCGCCGAAGGACCTCACATACCGGGAGATCGCGGGGGAGTTGGGTATCTCACAGGGCAGTCTGGGTCCGGAACGTTCCAGATGCCTGGGATGTCTGCGTCGATTGCTCACGCCGGAGGTTGCGGCCCGCGAAGCGCGGGGATAGGAACGAGGAACAACAGGCGACAGGTGAGCGGGAGGCGTGCACACATGGGCATGAGCGTGACCATCTCCGTGGCGGCCGAGCAGGATGCCGAGCAGATCTTCCGGCTGCAGTACCTCTGCTTCCAGAGCGAGGCGGCGCTGTACGGCAACTACCGCATCGACCCGCTCGTCCAGCCCCTGGACTCGGTCCGTGAGGAGGTCGCCAAGGACTGCGTCTTCGTCGCCCGCCTCGGTGACGAGGTGGTCGGCTCGGTCCGCGGCGCCCTCACCGACGACGGCGCCGCCGCCATCGGCAAGCTCTGCGTCCACCCCCGCCTCCAGGGCCACGGCATCGGCGCGCGGCTCCTGCGCGCAGCCGAATCCGCCCTCGCCGAACAGCACGGCGCCAAGCGCTTCCGCCTCCACACCGGCCACCGCAGCGAGGGCAACCTGCGCCTCTACCGCAAGGTGGGCTACCGGACGGTGGGCACGTCGAAGGGCGAGGACGGGGTACCGATGATCGTCCTGGAGAAGGCGGCCGGCACATACGCAGCCACGGCTTGAGGTCCAACCCAGGGGCGCGGGGAACTGCGCGACCAGCCACGTACGACGGAAAGCCGCCGTCGAAGTTCAGCCAGGCTGCTCGGCGCGCGACTTCCGCAACCAGTACATCGCCGTCACGGGCAACAACACGGGAATGAACAGATACCCCATGCCGTAGTCCGACCACACGGTCGCATCGGGGAACGCGGACGGCTCGACCAAGGTCCACGTGCCGACGACGAGCACGCCCACCAGCTCAGCGGCGCAGCACATCCGCGCCGCCTTGCGGGCCGTCTCCCCACCCCGCACCAGCGAGTACGTGATGAAGCCGTACACGAGGCCCGCGACCGCGGACAGCGAGTACGCCAGCGGCGCATGGTCGAACTCCGTCGCGATCTGCACGGCCGAGCGGGACACGGCCCCGACGACCATCACGCCGTACAACCAGACCAGCAGCATCCCGGGCCCACTGATGAGCCGGGTCCGCTTCTTCTCCGTGGCGGTCACCTCAGCCTCCCCAGATGTCATAAAGCCGCACCTCAAGGACCGCCAGCACCACGGCACCGGCCGCCACCGTCACGGAACCCCACCGCGTCCGCTCGGCCAGCGACATGAACCCCGCCGCCGGAATACAAGCGAACGCACCCAGCAGATACGCCACGAAGATCGTCGTACCCTGCTCCGGTTCGTCGCCCTGCGCCAACCGCACGATCCCGATCACCAACTGCACCAGGGCCAGTACCGTCACCACGGCCATGCCGATGAAGTGCCAGTCCTTGGTCGGCTGATCTCGGTACGCCGCCCACCCGCACCACGCGGCGAGCAACAGCGCGGCGACCCCGGTCACCAGCGTCAGGGCATCAAACATGCGGCGAGCCTATTACGGCCCAAAAGGCCTGATGCGGCGGCCCCCGGCGTGCACCGTAGGGTCGAGGGCATGAAGATCCGTGCACAAGCCCTCCTGTTCGACAACGACGGCACCCTCGTCTCCTCCCTCGCCTCCGTGGACCGCTGCTGGGCGCGCTGGGCCGAGGAGTACGGCATCACGGAGGAGTTCGGCAGGGTCGAACTGCACGGACGCCCGGCCGTCGAGATAGTCGCCGAGCTGCTGCCTGCGCATGTGGTGCCGGAGGCGCTCGCCCGGATCGAGACGCTGGAGGTGGAGGACGTACCGAACGGGGGCGTGCACCTGCTGCCCGGCACGAAGGACTTCCTCGACTCACTGCCCGCCGACCGCTGGGCCGTCGTCACCTCCGCGACCCGGCGGCTCGCCGAAGCCCGGCTCGACGCCGTCGGCATCCTCCCCAAGACCATGGTCACCGCCGACGACATCACACGCGGCAAGCCCGACCCCGAGCCCTACCTCCTCGCCGCGCGCGAACTGGGCGTCGACCCCGCGCACTGCGTCGTCTTCGAGGACGCCCCGGCCGGGCTCCAGTCGGGCCGTGCCGCCGGGATGATCACCGTGGCGTTGGCCACAACTCACCAGGCCCACGAGCTCGACGCCGATCTGGTGGTCACCGACCTGTCGGCCCTGTCCGCGCTGGTCACCGCCGGGGGAGTGGAGATCTCCGTCCGCCGCTGATGCATGTCCGCCGCTGTCCACCATGCGGACGGCGGCGCTCGGTAAGGACCGTAGGTCTGGTTTACTGATCGCATGACCACGACGAGCTGCCGCACCCTTGCGACCGAGGCGACCCTGACGCCCGGTGCTCGTTGTATGTGTCGAATGTGCGCCTGCTAGAGGGCCCCTGAACCACCCTGAGCCTCGCGCCCCGAAGCGAGCCGCCGTGGCATGTCCGTACGCCGTTTGCCGTACGTGACCCATTGCCCGCGCACATCTTCTCTCCCGTACCAGGGCACACCCACGCCCGCGTACTCGACAGTGACGGAATCCCCAGTGATCACCACATCGGGCCTGACCAAGGTCTACCGCACCCGCGGTCGAGAGGTCACCGCCCTCGACGGCGTCGACCTGCACGTCCGCGAAGGCGAGGTGTACGGCGTCATCGGCCAGTCCGGCGCCGGCAAGTCCTCGCTGATCCGCTGCATCAACCTCCTGGAGCGCCCCACCGCCGGCACGGTCACCGTCGCCGGCCAGGACCTCACCGCGCTCGCCGGACGCGGACCGCGTGCCGGCAAGGAGCTGCGACAGGCGCGCAGCCGTATCGGCATGGTGTTCCAGCACTTCAACCTGCTGTCCTCCCGGACGGTCCAGGACAATGTCGAGCTGCCGCTCGAAATCCTCGGCACGTCCGGCAGGGACCGCTCCCGCAAGGCGCTCGAACTGCTGGACCTGGTGGGTCTGGCGGACAAGGCCAAGGCCTACCCCGCCCAGCTCTCCGGTGGCCAGAAGCAGCGCGTCGGTATCGCCCGCGCCCTGGCCGGCGACCCGAAGGTGCTGCTCTCCGACGAGGCCACCAGCGCCCTCGACCCGGAGACCACCCGCTCGATCCTCCAGCTGCTGCGCGACCTGAACCGGCAGTTGGGCCTGACCGTCCTGCTCATCACCCACGAGATGGACGTCGTGAAGTCGATCTGCGACTCGGCCGCGCTCATGGAGCAGGGCCGCATCGTCGAGTCCGGAACGGTGAGCGAGCTGCTCGCGACCCCCGGCTCCGAACTGGCCTCCGCGCTCTTCCCGGTGGGCGGCGAGGCTTCCGGTGACGACCGCACCGTCGTCGACGTCACCTTCCAGGGCGAGGCCGCCACCCAGCCGGTCATCTCGCAGCTCTCGCGCACCTACAACATCGACATCTCGATCCTCGGCGCCGCCATCGACACCGTCGGCGGCCTCCAGGTCGGCCGCATGCGCATCGAACTGCCCGGCCGCTACGAGGACAACGTCGTGCCGATCGGCTTCCTGCGCGAACAGGGCCTGCAGATCGACGTGCTGGGCCAGGAGCCCGTTCTGCTCACGGAAGGTGCCAAGTGATGACCTGGTCCGAAACGCAGCCCCTGCTGGAGCAGGCCTGTTGGGACACCCTCTACATGGTCGGCTGGTCCACGCTCATCGCCGTCGTCGGCGGCCTTCCGCTCGGCGTCCTGCTGGTCCTCACCGACCGGGGCGGACTGCTCCAGAACGTCGTCGCCAACAAGGTCATCGGGCAGATCGTGAACGTCGCCCGCTCGATGCCGTTCATCATCCTGATGGTCGCGCTGATGGGCTTCACGCGGTCGATCACCGGCACGACCATCGGCCGCGAGGCCGCCATCGTGCCGCTCGCCATCGGCGCGATTCCCTTCTTCGCGCGCCTTGTTGAGACGGCTGTCCGCGAAGTGGACGGCGGGCTCGTCGAGGCCGTGCAGTCGATGGGCGGCAACACCTGGACGATCGTCCGCAAGGTCCTCGTACCCGAGTCGCTGCCCTCGCTGATCGCCAGCACCACGACCACGATCGTCGCCCTCATCGGCTACTCCGCGATGGCCGGCACGGTCGGCGCGGGCGGCCTCGGCGACATCGCCATCCGCTACGGCTACCAGCGCTTCGAGACCGAGCTGATGTGGCTCACCGTCGCGATCCTCGCCGTGGTCATCTCCCTCATCCAGTTCGCCGGCGACTACGCGGCCCGCTCCCTGCACCGCCGCGGGGGCCGCTCGGGCCCGGCGCCGAAGCTACGGCTGCTGAAGGCGTCCACAGCCACCAGCAAGACCGTCTGAGGTCACCCCGCCACACCCACCACGATCTCCCCGTCACACCCATCACGGGGTCGCACCACCCATCAGGAAAGGCACTTTTCGTGCGTAACACCGCCAAGATCACCACCGCCGTCCTCGCCGCCGGAGCCCTCACCCTCGGGCTCACCGCATGCGGCTCGGACAAGGACTCCGCCGACGCCGACGCGCCGCTGACGGTCGCCGCCACGCCCACCCCGCAGGGCGAGATCCTCACCTACGTCAAGGACAACCTGGCGAAGAAGGCCGGCCTCGAACTGGAGGTCAAGGAGTTCACCGACTACGTGACTCCGGACACGGCCCTCCAGCAGGGCGAGGTCGACGCCAACTACTTCCAGCACCAGCCGTACCTGGACGACTTCAACAAGGAGAACGGCACCGACATCGTGGCCGTGCCCGACGCCACGGTGCACCTGGAGCCGCTCGGCCTGTACTCCCAGGGCGTCAAGAAGCTCACGGACCTGAAGAAGGGCGCCACCATCGCCCTGCCGAACGACACCACCAACGAGGCCCGCGCGCTGAAGCTGCTGGAAACCAACGGCGCCATCAAGCTCAAGGCGGGCGTCGGCTACGAAGCGACCCCCAAGGACATCGCCTCCAACCCCAAGAACCTCCAGTTCAAGGAGCTCGAGGCGGCCCAACTGCCGCGCTCCCTCAGCGATGTCGACGCCGCCGTGATCAACGGCAACTACGCCCTGGAGGCCGACCTCAGCCCGGCCGAGGACGCCCTCGTCGCCGAGTCGCCCAAGGACAACCCGTACGGCAACTTCCTCGCCGTGAAGAAGGGCAACGAGGACGACCCGCGGGTGCGGAAGCTGGCCGAGCTGCTCACCTCGCCCGAGGTGAAGAAGTTCATAGAGGACACGTACGACGGCGCGGTCGTCGCCGCCTTCTGACGGCGCGTATACGGCGTTTCGCCACGCAGGGGGTCCGCACCTTCACTTGGTGTGGACCCCGTGGTGCGGTTCAGTGCTTTCATGCTGCATGCTGGGCAGTTCAGCAGGCCCCTGCAGGTTTCCGAAGGTTACGGAGCGGCGCATGACGAGCACCTTCCCCGACATCTCCATCAGCACGGAGCGGTTGGTGCTGCGCCCCTTCGAGGCGCCGGACATCGACTCCCTGGCCGAGATGATGAACGACGAGATGGTCACCGCCTGGACCTCGGCCCCGCACCCCTACACCCGGGCCCACGCACGTGCCTGGGTCTCCGAACAGGCCCCCGCCGAGCGCACCGACGGCCGCGGCATCGTCTTCGCGGTCACCGAGTTCCTCACCCAGCGTCTCGTCGGCATCGTGCACCTGCAGAACACCGACTGGCGGGTACGGGCCAGCGAGATCGCGTACGTCATCGCCCCCTGGGCCCGCGGCGAGGGCTATGCCTCCGAGGCGGCCCTCGCCACCGCCCAGTGGCTGTTCCACGACCAGAAGTTCGAGCGGCTGGAACTGCGGACCGCCGCCGACAACACCGCCTCCCAGCAGGTCGCCCAGAAGATCGGGTGCATCAGCGAGGGCGTCCTGCGCAACGCCTGGATAGCCCGCAGCAGAACCGAGAGCGGCGACTGGGCCGACGTACGCACCGATGTGATCGTGTGGAGCCTCCTGCCGGAGGACCTCGCGGGCGTCGGCGACGGAGGGTTCACCGCGCTCGCCGACTGGAACTGAGCCCGCAGGCGGCCACCACCCTCGCGGGTCTCCCGACGCCACCAGGTACTCTCACGGAGCCCGGGTACGGGCCACCCCCTGACGGCCTGCGCAAACCCTCTGGAGACTGACGACGATGGCCGACCGCGTCACGGTGATCGGCTGGGACGGTTCGCCCCTGACCGCCGCGGCACGCGCGGCCCTGGGCGCCGCCACGCTGGTGGCCGGCACCGCCCACCACCTCGCGCTTCCCGAGGTGCCGCACACTGCCGAGCGGATCCGCCTCGGCAGCGTCGCCCTCGCCGCCCGCCGCATCGCCGGACACCGTGGCACCGCGGTGGTGCTCGCCGACGGGGACCCCGGCTTCTTCGGGGTCGTACGGACGCTGCGCGCGCCCGAGTTCGGCCTGGAGGTCGAGGTCGTCCCCGCCGTCTCCTCGGTGGCCGCCGCCTTCGCCCGCGCCGGGATGCCCTGGGACGACGCCCATGTGGTCGTCGCCCACCGGCGCACGCTGCGACGCGCGGTGAATGTGTGCCGCGCCCACACCAAGGTCGCCGTCCTCACCTCACCCGGCGCCGGCCCCGCCGAACTCGGCCTGCTCCTCGAAGGCGTCCACCGCACCTTCGTCATCTGCGAGGAACTGGGCACCGACCGCGAACAGGTCACGATCCTCACCTCCGACAAGGCCGCCGACCACACCTGGCGAGATCCCAATGTGGTCATCGTCATCGGAGGAACCGCCGGTGGAGCCGAGGGCGGCTGGATCGCCGGACGCGAACCGGCCGCCGGCCCGCGCGGCTGGACCCTGCCCTCCGCGGCGTACGGCGGTCTCATGGGCGAGGGCGAACTGGAACCGCTCCGCGCGGCCCAACTCGCCCGCCTCGGCCCGCGCGTCGGCGACCTCGTGTGGGACATCGGCAGCGGCAGCGGCGCCTTCGCCGTCGAGTCCGCGCGGGCCGGCGCCGCCGTCATCGCCGTGGACAGCGCGCTGGAGGCCTGCGCCCGCACCGAGTCCGCCGCCCGGCACCACGGCGTCCAGCTCCAGGTCGTGCACGGCAGCGCCCCGCACGTCCTGGAGAACCTGCCCGAGCCGGACGTCGTCCGGGTCGGCGGCGGGGGAGCGGCCGTGGTCTCCGCGGTCGCCGACCGCCGCCCGCAGCGCATCGTCACCCACGCGGCCACCCGCGACGCCGCCGAACTCGTCGGCCGCGACCTGACCGAACACGGTTACCGGGTCGAGTGCGCCCTGCTGCAGTCCGTCGAACTCGACACGCGGGCCTGGACGGAGCGGGAACGGAGCGTCGCGTTCCTGCTCAGCGGGGTCCTGCCGGAGCGCGCGGGCTGATCCCGATCTCGTCCCCGTGATCCTGTTGTCGTACCGCGCGCGGTAGGCTGGCCGATCGTTGTACCGCACTCGGTCGCCCGGCGCTTCGTCGGTCAATGTCCGGAAAGGGCACCCGTTTTGGGGTGGCTGTGGTACGGCAGAACCGGAGGACGCGCAACGTGGCGCAGTCCACAGCGGTCTCGTCGCGGATCATGCTGTCGTGACGGGGGAACGGCCGCGACAATGCCAGTTAATGGCTTTGTCGTCATTTGTCGACGGGTCGTTCGTGCCGCTGGGCACGCACGCTCGTTCTTCACTACGGGGGCGGTCGGTGCGCCGTCCCCGGTGAGCAGGTCGTAGAAGCACTAACCGATGGGCGAGGGGTACGCATGACCGACACCGGCCAGGTCCCGGGCGACGGGCTGCCGGAGAGCGCAGGCATGGTGGAGCAGCCGGGCGCCCCCGCGCACGGTGCGTACACCTACCTCTCCGAGACCACCGCCGAGGACGAAGACCTGTTGCTGCTGCCGGGCGCCCAGGGCGCGTGGGGCAACGAGGTACCTCCGCCCGCCCCCGAGCCGGTCGTCGAGGCCGTCCATGAGCCGGGCCCGCACGAGGCCGCCGGCCGCGACAGCGGCAACGTGGATCTCAGCGGCGTCCGCCTGCCCACGCAGACGCCGCCGTCCACCCCGGCGACGACTCACCGGCGCCCACTGCACCTCGGCCCGCCGACCCCCGACCAGTCCGCCAGCCCGGTCCGCTCCCTCGCCGACCGCGGCCCCGCGGGCGCGCCCGCCGGCCGGCCCGGCCCGTACCCGACCGGCCCCGAGTACCTCGACGTCCCGCAGCCGCGCGAGTCGGCCCCGCAGGGCGCGTCCCCCTGGGGCGCTCCCGCACCGGGCACGGTCCAGGCCCCGGTGCACACCGAGGCCGCCCCTGCGGAAACGGTTGTCCCGACAGCCGAGCCCGCCGTGGCCCACCTCGCCACGGAGGCGATCGCCGTGGCGGCTCCGCGGACGGCGGAGGCGGAGCATGGTGCGTACGGCGCGGAGGGCGTGGAGGGCGCCGAGGCCGCGCCCATCGCGGAGGGCCTGAAAGCCGCCGAGGGCGGCGAGGCGTCGTACGGCGGAGAGGCTGTGCCGGGCTCTGGTGGGGGGTACGGGGCGGACGGTGGTCCGGTTCCGGCCGCTACGACGGCTTCGGCGGGCGGGGTTGGGCCGGAGGCCGGGCCTGTGCCCATGGACACCGCCGGCCCGATCGGTGAGGTGCCCGGAGCTTCGGCTCCCGAGGCCGGTGCTGCCGGACCGCAAGCGGGGGCGGCGCCGGAAGGTGCGCCAGCGGTGGAGGGCGGTGAGGCTGCCGGAGCCGAGTCCGAGTTCGGCGTCGACGCCGGGCCGGTGGCCGAAGACCTTCCGCTTCCGGATGCCGGGCAGTTGCCTGAAGGCCCTGCGGCGCTGGATGCGGGGCACGTACCTGAGGGCGCTGCGGTCCCCGATGCCGGGCAGTTGCCCGATGACCCTGCCATCCCGGACGCAGCACAGGTGGCCGAGGCTCAGCCCGCTCCGGAAGCGGATTCCTTGCCCGGCATGGGTGTTGCCCCGGATGCCGCTCAGGCCCCGCTGACGGTGACCGCCCCGGACGCCGGACTTCCCGAGGCCGGGCACCTCGCAGAAGCCGTCGCTCCCCAGGACGCCGGTCAGACCCCCGAGGTCGTACCCGCCGCGGAAACAGCCGCACCGGAGCCCGCGCACGCTCCCGACCCGGCCGCACCGGAGCCCGTACACGCTCCCGATCCGGCCGCTCCCACGACAACACACGCCCCCGACCCGGCCGTACCCGAATCCGTGTCGGATCCTGATCCGGCCCTGGCCGCTCCCGCGCCGCAGGCCCCCGAATCCGCCATGCCCTTCCCGGCGGCACCGGAGGCGGCACAGCCCCTCCCGCCGGCCGACATCGAGATCCCCGCGCAGGACCCGCACGAGCACGAGCAGCCGGTCGCCGACGCGCATCACACGCAGGGACCGCAGCACGCGGCACCGCACACGCCCGTCGTCGCCGCGCAGCCGGAGACGCCGGACGCCGTGAGGGCCGAGGAGCAGGGCATGGCCGTGGACATGTCGATGGATGAGGCGGAGGCGCCTCAGCCGCTCGCCGCCGAGGACGCGCCCCCGGCCGAACCTGTCGAAGAGCAGGCGCAGTTCGAGGAGGCCGCCGCCCCCGGCCAGGACGGCGATGTCACGGGCACCTTCCCGGCCGCCGGTGTGCCCGAAGAACCCCTGGGCCAGTTCGTCCCGGTGGAAGGCTCGGTGCCGACGACCCCCCACCTCGCGCCGACGCCCCCGGAGGCCCTGCAGCTCCCGGCGGACGACCACCAGGAACCCCCGGTCGTCGTCCCCGCCCCACGGGACGGCGACGCCGAGCCCCCGGCGGCGGAGCCCGACCCCGAACTCGTACAGCATGCGGAGGACCTGGACACCCGGGCCGCCGACCTTGAAGAAAGCACGGCCGTAGTGGCAGAAGCACCAGAGTCCACCGGCCCGGCCGCGCCCGCCTACGAAGACGCCGAGCGCGAGGCCGTCCTCAAGGTCATGCGGGAACGCCGCGACATCCGCAACGGCTTCCGCAGCGACCCCATCCCGCACGAGGTCCTGCTCCGCGTCCTGGAGGCGGCGCACACCGCCCCTTCCGTGGGCCACTCCCAGCCCTGGGACTTCGTGGTCATCCGCTCTGCCGACACCCGGCGCACGATGCACGAGCTGGCCATGCGCCAGCGCGACGCGTATGCCAAGTCGCTGCCCAAGGGCCGGGCGAAGCAGTTCAAGGAACTGAAGATCGAGGCCATTCTCGACACCCCGGTGAACATCGTCGTCACCGCCGACCCGACCCGCGGCGGCCGGCACACCCTCGGTCGGCACACCCAGCCGCAGATGGCGCCGTACTCCTCCGCGCTCGCGGTCGAGAACCTCTGGCTCGCCGCCCGCGCCGAGGGCCTCGGGGTCGGCTGGGTCAGCTTCTTCGACGAGCGCGAGATGGTGCGCACCCTGGGCCTGCCCGAGCACCTCGAAGTCGTCGCCTACCTCTGTGTGGGCTACGTCGACGAGTTCCCGGAGGAGCCCGAGCTGTTGCAGGCGGGCTGGTCCAAGCGCCGCCCGCTGTCCTGGGTGGTGCACGAGGAGACATACGGCCGTCGTGCCCTGCCCGGCGAGGACCCGCACGACCTCCTCGCCGAGACCGTCTCCCAGATCCGCCCGCTCGACGCCAAGGCGCTCGGCGAGGCCTGGGAGCGGCAGAAGCGGATGACGAAGCCGCCCGGCTCGCTCGGCATGCTGGAGATCATCTCCGCGCAGCTCTCCGGCCTGTCCCGGCAGTGCCCGCCGCCGATCCCGGAGCCCGCCGCGGTCGCGATCTTCGCGGGCGACCACGGTGTGCACGCGCAAGGAGTCACCCCCTGGCCCCAGGAGGTGACGGCCCAGATGGTCGCCAACTTCCTCGGCGGCGGCGCGGTCTGCAACGCCTTCGCCGGCCAGGTGGGCGCCGAGGTCTGCGTCGTGGACGTGGGCGTGGCATCCGACCTCCCCGCCACGCCGGGCCTGCTGCCCCGCAAGGTCCGCGCCGGTACGTCCGACATGACGACCGGCCCCGCGATGACCCGCGAGGAGGCCAAGCAGGCCATCGAGGTCGGCATCGAGACGGCCCGCGACCTGGTGGCCGCCGGCAACAAGGCGCTCCTCACCGGCGAGATGGGCATCGCGAACACGACCGCGTCCGCCGCCCTGATCTCGGTCTTCACCGACACGGATCCCGCCGAGGTCACCGGCCGCGGCACGGGCATCAACGACGAAACCCTGGCCCGCAAGACCGAGGTCGTCCGCCGCGCCATCGAACTCCACCAGCCGGACCCGGCCGACCCCATCGGCGTACTCGCCGCGATCGGCGGCTTCGAGCACGCGGCGATCGTGGGCCTGCTGCTGGGCGGCGCGTCCTTGCGCACGCCGGTCATCCTCGACGGCGTCAGCGCCGGCGCCGCCGCCCTGGTCGCCCGCGCCATCGCCCCCGAGGTCCTCGCCGCCTGCATCGCCGGCCACCGCAGCGCCGAACCCGGCCACGTGGCCGCGTTGAACAAGCTGGGCCTCCGCCCCCTGGTCGACCTCGACCTCCGCCTCGGCGAGGGCACAGGCGCACTCCTGGCCCTGCCGCTGGTCCAGAGCACGGCGAGGGCGATGCACGAGGTGGCGACGTTCGACTCGGCGGGGGTAACTGAGAAGTAGCTGGGCAGGGGGCTCGGGCCCCTTGAACGCGGGTTGCGGTTGTGGGCAGGCGTTCCGCAGGGCGGAACGGGTGGGCACAACCGCCCCCGGGCCCGCACCCGGCCATGGTGCCCAGCCAATGGACCACCCACGCCGCAAAGTCCCCTCGCACCTTAAAATCCGCACGTCAGGGCATTCGCACCGCCGCCGCAAAAGGGAGCCGCACCCTCATGGCCGAACACCCCGCCTACCCCGTAGGCCTCCGCCTCACCGGCCGCCGGGTCGTCGTCCTCGGCGGCGGCCAGGTCGCCCAGCGCCGCCTCCCGGCACTCATCGCAGCGGGCGCCGACATCGTGCTCGTATCACCCGAGGCGACCCCGTCGGTAGAAGCCATGGCAGACGCAGGCGAGCTCACCTGGCACAAGCGCCCGTACGCCGAAGGCGACCTCGCCGACGCCTGGTACGCCCTCATCGCCACCAGCGACCACGAGGCCAACGCCGCCGCCTCCGCCGAAGCCGAACGCCACCGTGTCTGGTGCGTACGCTCGGACGACGCCGACGCGGCCACCGCCTGGACCCCCGCCACCGGCCACAGCGAGGGCGTCACGGTCGCCGTCCTCACGACGGAGGCGCGCGGCCGCGACCCCCGCCACACCGCCGCCATCCGCGACGCCGTCGTCTAGGGCCTCCGCGACGGCACCCTCGTCGCCCCCCGCCACCGCACCCGCACCCCCGGCGTCGCCCTGGTCGGCGGCGGCCCCGGCGACCCGGACCTGATCACGGTCCGCGGACGCCGCCTGCTCGCCGAGGCCGACGTGGTCATCACCGACCACCTGGGCCCGCGCGACCTGCTCGCCGAGCTGCCCGCGAGCGTCGAGGTGATCGACGCGGCGAAGCTGCCGTACGGCCGGTTCATGGCCCAGGAGGCCATCAACAACGCGCTGATCGAGCATGCCAAGGCGGGCAAGTCGGTCGTACGTCTCAAGGGCGGCGACCCCTTCGTCTACGGCCGCGGCATGGAGGAGGTCCAGGCGCTGGCCGAGGCCGGCGTCCCGTGCACCGTCGTGCCCGGCATCTCCAGCTCGATCTCCGTCCCGGGCGCCGCCGGCATCCCGGTCACCCACCGCGGTGTCGCCCACGAGTTCACGGTGGTCAGCGATCACATCGCCCCCGACGACGAGCGCTCCCTGGTCGACTGGCCGTCCGTCGCCCGGCTGACCGGCACGCTGGTGATCCTCATGGGCGTCGCCACGATCGGGAAGGTCGCCGGGACGCTCATCGCCCACGGCAAGTCCCCGGACACGCCCGTCGCCCTGATCCAGGAGGGCACGACGGCCGGCCAGCGCCGGGTCGACGCGACCCTCGCGACGGCCGGTGAGACGGTGCTCACCCACGAGGTGAAGCCGCCCGCGGTGATCGTCATCGGCGAGGTGGTCAACGTGGGCCCGCACACGCCCGCGTAACCCGGGGTAACAGAACCCGTCCCGAGCCGTTGGCACCGCACGTACGACAAGGCAGTATCACCCTGTGGCCGATCTCATCACCGTCAAGGATCCCGACGACCCGCGCCTGCACGACTACACGGGCCTGACCGACGTGGAACTGCGCCGGAAGCGCGAACCTGCCGAAGGCCTGTTCATCGCCGAGGGCGAGAAAGTCATCCGCCGGGCGAAGGACACGGGCTACGAGATGCGTTCGATGCTGCTGTCCGCCAAGTGGGTCGACGTCATGCGCGACGTCATCGACGAACTCCCCGCCCCCGTCTACGCGGTCAGCCCGGAACTCGCCGAACAGGTCACCGGCTACCACGTGCACCGCGGCGCGCTCGCCTCCATGCAGCGCAAGCCGCTGCCCGTGGCGGCCGAACTCCTGCAGACCGCACGCCGGGTGGTGGTCATGGAATCCGTCAACGACCACACCAACATCGGCGCGATCTTCCGCTCCGCCGCCGCCCTCGGCATGGACGCGGTGCTGCTCTCCCCGGACTGCGCGGACCCGCTCTACCGCCGCAGCGTGAAGGTCTCGATGGGCGCCGTCTTCTCCGTGCCGTACGCCCGCCTGGACACCTGGCCCAAGGGCCTGGAATCGGTCCGCGAGGCCGGCTTCACCCTCCTCGCCCTCACCCCGGACGAGAAGGCCAAGACCCTCGACGAGGCCGCACCGCACCGGATGGACCGGGTGGCCCTGATGCTCGGCGCCGAGGGCGACGGCCTCTCCACCCAGGCCCTGGTCGCCGCCGACGAATGGGTCCGCATCCCCATGTCCCACGACGTCGACTCCCTCAACGTGGGAGCGGCGGCAGCGGTCGCCTTCTACGCCGTGGCGACCGGCCGCCCTCAGCTCTGAGGCCTGTCCGCAACCCGCTGCCCGTCCAACGACGGGTCATGCGGTGG
>NZ_JBQQBS010000101.1:0-19462 GCF_052245395.1 Streptomyces sp. 4N124 | reverse complement strand
CGGCGGATCTCCGCCCAGTCCTCCACGCTGATCACCCATCCTCCCGGCCTGACTCAACGAGTCAGGCCGCCCAGGAGGGCCACAATTCATCCGGTGGAAGTGGTCTCAGATTGAGCCGTTGCCGACAACCGTCTCCTTGGGTGGCCGTGAGGTTCGGTTCGCACTGCTGTTGACCGTGGGTTCCCGCTCTTACGGGCACGCTATGGGCATGGCGTCGCATATCTGCGGGGTATTGCGTGAGTGCGATGGCTGAAGCGCCGGGCTCGGCTCGTTCTGTTGCCTGGACCAGAGACCGCGTCGCGAGTGCACACACCGGTTCGTCAGGGAGCCACGCTACGACAGGCATGCCGGGCCAGTGTCATTTCCGCGGATCAGTGTTGAAGTCAGTGATCGACAGGGGAGATCAACTCCCGTTGAAGGGAGGGGATCGTGCAGGCAGACCAGGGGCAGGAGCGCGGAGTTGCGCTGCTCACCGTCCGGGTGGAGGCGGCTCTCACAGGGCCGATCGAGCACCGGAGAAAGGCCCGCGCCTTGTTCGAGGTGATGGTTCGGGAGGCTGTCGAGCCTGCGGCACTCCGAACATTCGGCCCTCTTCGCCAAGGGAACGGCAAGCTGCGATCAATCGCCGCCGACTTGGCCGCTGACCTGGGCGAACGGACGGAACGGGGTCTCGTCGACTTCGCTTGCTTTCACCGTGATTCCCCGTTGTTCCCCCGTCCGGCATGGTTCTTGATCCTGCTCATGACGGGTGCTGCTCCGCCATCCGCTCACGCATAGCTCACGCGTGCGAGGGCGTTCTTACCTGCGGCGGAGCGGGCACGGGTGGGTCAGCAGCCAGTTGTGGTGAGCGCGCGGGACCGCTGTGAGCGGAGGGCTGTACGTCGTGGGCGGCCAGGTCTTCCGTGGTGCCGGCGATGATGGGTGAGCTGCCGGTGTTATCGGATGGGGCGGTGACGGGAGTGCTGGGAGCGGCGCGCGGCGGTGAGGGCCAGCGCGGCCACGAGGACCACGATGCCGACAATCAGCAGGTAGCTCAGCCCATCCGCTACGACTCCGATGATTCCCAGCACGACGGCGACCAGAACGAGAAACAGCAAGAGAGCCATGATGCGAACATCTCCCTTGGGTAGCTGAGCACCGGACGGTCAGCGGCGCGCGAGTTGCCGCTCGCCGCCTGCGCCCGTCTGGTAGGTCATGTCGTAGTGCTGGAAGATCGCTTCCTCTGCCTCGGCGGGCAGGATGTCGTCCATGCCGACCGAGGGTGCCTTCTTCACCAGCGCCTTGGCGTAGGAGACCTTGACGTAGTCCGGTCCGAGGGTCGCCTCGTCGAGGGGTACGAAGGCCAGGTGGTGGTGGGTGGGGAGTCCGGTGCGGACCGTGGCCACGGCCGGTTCGTCGGTGGTGGTGTCCACGTAGATCGCTTCGAGCACGCCGATCTTGTGGCCCTTCGGGTCGACGACGCTGCGGTTACGCCACTCGCGGATGTCGGCAGAATGGATCATGGCCTGCCTCCTGAGCCGTTGATCCGGGCCGGTGCGGCCGCCCAGGCGCCCCTGCAGGAAGCGCCGCCCGCTGCGGGTCCGATAGGCCCTTGTCCTTCCAGGTTATCGAGGAACCTCTGTGTCGCGCCCTCGCGCGGTAACGGTACCGAGCGTGGTAGTCGACAGGCATGCCGATGAAGCCTTCCGGTGCCGCGGACCGTCCCTCTCGACTCGGGCGGCTGCGCCGCGCGATCACCCGTTCACCAGCCGGGCGCGGATGGCGGCGGAGCAGGGATCTCGAGCTGTGGTCGCGTTCGCTGGGCTTCGCGGCGCTGGGGTTGCTCACGCTGGTGCCGCTGCTGATCATTGTCTCCTCTGCCGATCCCGAGCACGGGCGGGGGTTCGCCCAGTGGTTGGGGGAAGGGCTCGGCGTGTCGAGAGCCTCCAGGCGGCAGGTCGAGCAGTTGTTCATCCGGCCCGGCCAGGCACTGCGGACCACGACCGCGTTCGGTATCGCAGCGCTCGCCGTGTTCGGTCTGACCTTCGGGGCGGCGGTGCAGACCGGCTACGAGAAGGTCTGGGACCTGCCGCCGGCCCGCTGGTGGGCGAGGTGGCGGCATGTGGTGTGGCTCTGCGTCCTCACCGGGTACCTCTTCGTCTCCGCCACCACCACGCTGCGGCGTGAACCCCTGGCAGGTGTGGCCGTCGCGTCGCTGAGCGCCGTGCTGTTGCTCTGGTGGTCCCAGCGCCTGCTGCTCGGCGGGCGGATCGGCTGGCGTGCCCTGTTGCCCGGCGCCGTGGCCACCGTGATCGGGCTGCTCGGCCTGAGGGTCTTCTCCAGGCTCGTCTTCTCGCCGTTGATCGCATCCAATGCCGTCACCTACGGACCCGTCGGAACCGTTCTGGTCATCCAGTCCTGGCTGGTCGGCGTGGGTGTCGTCGTCTTCGGCGGGGCGCTGGTCGGCCGACTGCTGCACGAAGAACTCCCGCGCGCGGCACACGCACTGAAACGACGCAGGTGAGCTGCTGCGGGGCAGCTGGTCATTTGGCCTGGGCCGTGATCGCCCTCAGGGGGCGAGTCAGCCATGGCCTGATCGGCTCATTGCACAGGAAGCGCGCTGCCTGTACGACCGGTCGAAGGCCGTGGCGGTCGGAGGATCGTGATGGGGTGGTGCCGGATAGGACGCATTCGCCGGGCTGGATCACGTTCGTGTCGGCGGAGGTCAGGACGTGGAACAACCAGGCGTCACAGCGGTCATGATCGACCGGCCCCGGCAGAGGCCTCTGCTGACCTGCGGGCGGCGACGGTGAGGCCGCTGGTGATACGCCGGCACACCAGCCCGTCGGCCGACGCGGCTCGTACACGTCGGACGGCGGTGCGGGTTCGCCGCTGGATGCCTCTCCTCTCGGCTGTGTTCGTTCTTCGTGGAACGGCTGACCAGGCTGGCCCATCTCCGACCGGGCCTTCCGCGCTCTGCTCGCCGACGATGCCACCCATCGAAGCCAGGACCCGCTCGTCTCTGCTCAGTCAGCGGTGGCGTCGGAACTGCTCACGGCACCGTTGCTGGACGGCGCGGACGGCGCGGATGGCGCGGACGACTCGGACGACGCCGAGGCGCTGGGACTGGAGCTGGGAGCAGAACTGGTGTCCGGCGCCGTACTCGCGTCCGGCGAAGCAGAGCTGCCCGTCTGCGGCGCCGAACCACTGGACGCACCCGGGGTAGGTGTCCGCCTGTCGGCGGGATCGGGGGTACCGGCCGTGCCACCGCCCACCGAAGTTCCCCTGCCCGGCTCGTTCTTGACCACGGCCGCTACCGGCTTGCCCATGATCAGCTCCACCGCGGTCACCGTGAGCATCGCCAGGGCGAACACCAGGCCCGTCGCCAGGGCGTACTTCCTCCAGCCGATGGACCTTCGGAGGGAGCCACCCCGGTAGGTGGTGACCGACTCGCCCTCGGAGGGCGCGGAGGCCGGCGTCGTCCCGCCGTGTTCACCACCCGGGCCACCGGGCTCACCGGGCGGCCTCGTGTCAACAGCCGTGGCGTCCGCCTGTAAACCGAACGCCGCCCGGGCGTCCGCGCGGTGTTCCGCCCGCTCCTCGCCCGGCGTCCTCGGCACTCCTACGGACGGGACCCGGCTGCGAATCCCCTCGCCCGTCCGTCGGAAAGCATGAGAGAAGACCGCTGCGCCGGTGGTCGCGCTGGCACTGATCACGGCGGCCCCGATGATCGTCCCGGTCACCCCCAGCAGGGATGCCAGCACCGCGCCCACCACAGTCGCGAGTGCGCTCGCCACTACCTGCACAAGAGTCAGGTCGAGGACCTTGCGCTTGGGCGCCCGTTCCTCTTCTTCTCTGCGATTCTCCACCAATGTCCCTTGATAGTTCTGGAGCCCGGCAGTCGTCGGCGCCGTGACCATCGGTGTGATGGCGGACAGCAAGGACCCAGCCGGGCGACGACTCGCCGACCAGTGCGTGATGGCCGGATGTGTCCCGCTCACGGAGGGGCGGACGCGAGCTTGATGGAGATCCGGGAGCGTTTTGCGGTCCCGTGGAAGCACCCTCCCACGCGGATGGAGCTGTTCGCACCGGACGAGAAACGGCCGATGCGCGTTGGTCCGGGCACGAGTTGTGCAGTCGCTGCTGAGCGTGCGTCGGCCCCGCCTGCGGAGGATTGGACGAAGCCCCCACAGGCTGGGCGGCAATCAGCCTCCCCACACGAGCGGCAGATCACCGGAACGCGAAGCGCACGGAGTGCTTGATCGTTTGCCCGACGCTCATCGTTGTCCTCTGCTCATTCGCTGGATGGGCTCCCGCGCGCTTGCCGTACAGGCCGCATTTCCGCGGGCGGGGGCGCCTGGTATGGACTACCTGTGACTGCGGCTGTACCGGCGTCCGCCACCACGGCGTCCACCACCGCCGCGCCCGCGCATGGCGAAGCCGACGATCCAGACGACCAGCAGTACGGCGGCGACCCACCAAAGGGTCTGCATGGTGAAGCCGAACCCGAACACCACCAGGATCAGCAGAAGGAGAAGAATCCATGACATCGCCGGGCCTCCAGATCGCGGGAATCTCCTGGTTCCGCGAGGTCCGGGCGAAGCGGGAAGGTGGAATGCGTCGCCCGAGTGATCCGGAGCGGCATAGCCCTACGCCGTGCTGTCAGTCAACGCCTGGCGACTGCCTGTGTCAACGCAGCGTCGACATAGGGGAGTTCCAGGAGCTGGGCATGGGGCGCTGGGACAAACGGAGCCTCAGCGGGTGCTTCGGTCGGCTCGGCCGGCGGCGTCGGCAGGATGTGGTCCTCCCACCAGGACAGACCCATCACGGTGGCGAGCAGGACGAAGGGGACCGAAGCCGGAACGATCAGCACGTACATGCGTACCGCCTGTGGTGAAATGCGTGCGACGCGGCGGGCAGCAGATGAACGGTGCCCGCATGAGGCGCATCGAGGCTGCGCAGGATCGCGTAGCGACGGCGAGTGCCGGATGGGCCCGTTGGAGGCGGGGCAGGTTCCGGTACTGATGCGCAGGGTGCGCCCCTGAAGGAGCGCGAAAGGTGATCGACGCTGCCGGGGGCTCGGGCGTACCTAGCACGCTAGGCCTGGCCGCACTCCCTGGACAGATGTCAAGTGGCCATCTGCTCCAGGTGCGAGACCGTTGTACGCGGCGCTGTCCGTAATCCCCGCGCAGGGCTAGTCTGTTGGAACAGGCCCCGGCCCCCGGCAGTGATGCCTTGTTCCGCTCCGGGGAGGCCCATCGTGTTCGTTCTCCTTCTCGTCCTGATCTTGGTCTTGTTCGGCCTCGGTTTCCTCAGCCCCCTCTGGTGGGTGGCCGCAGCCGTGCTGGTCTTCGGCGTCACCCGCCACGGCCGCGATCGCGGTGGAGGCTGGATCCGTGGTGACGGCTCCGATCGCAGGGAGTACCGGGACTACGAGAACCGCCGGGAGCGTCAGGACCGCTGGGACCGGCGCTACAGCCGTCAGCACCGGGCGCGCTGGAGGCGCGAGGACCGTCGGGACCGCGAACGCCGCGGGTGACCGATGAACTGGCCAGGCATCCAGAGGTTCCGGGACGGCCGCAGCCGCACCGGACGCGCCGAAATCGTGGAGAGGTACGCGCCATGCATCGCACAACCATGCTCCCGGGGGATTGGTGGGATCTGACGGCCGAGACCTCGGTAGAGGACCCGGCGGGTCAGGATGTCGTGGCACTGCGCGCCGAGAACGATCAGCTGCGGCGGGCGTTGGCCGGCCGTGCGGTCATCGATCAAGCCTGCGGCATGGTGATGGTCCTGGCTCCGTGTTCCAGCGACCGGGCCTGGGACCTGCTGGTGGACGTGTCGCAGCACTGCAACATCAAGCTCCGTGAAGTGGCTGCGGCCCTGGTCGCCACGACGAAGGACCAGACGCTTCCGCAACCGATACAGCGGGAGCTGCGCCGAGCGCTGCGGCGCCTCCATCTGGCGAACGGGAGATGACGGCGTACGTGTCCAGCGGACGGCACCGGGAGCTGTGAGCTCAACTCTCCGGTGCCTTTGTCCAGGACGGCCGCCGGATGCCCGCTGAGTAGCCCGCCTGGTGGAACTCAAACGCCGGCCTGGCTCCGCCACTCGCCAGGCCACGGACGATGGAGTCGACGCGGTTTCAACTCTGCTTTCAAAGCTAGTCGTTGGACATGCCCCGACGCTACGACGGAAGCCTGCGGGGACCGTCATCTCCATCATCGTGGACATCGCGGCACTGATCCTGATCCTTTGGATCGTCCTCCACCTGTTCGACGCCAACACCGCGGCAGGGCAGTCTCCTGGTCCACGACGCGGCGAACCGGCTCTCGGACTGGTCGCACAACCTGTTCACCATCCACTCGGACGACCGGCGCACCATGGTCAACTACGGCCCGCCCGCTGTCGTCTGGAACATCGGAGTGGATCACGCCACGCATGGCCCCCCGATGCCCACGTGCCGGAGCCTGAAGGTGACGTCGACTCTCCACGAGGCGCGGACGACACTGAACTGCCAGGCACAGACACGGTATCCAGCCCCAGCTCCGGGCTGGCGGCCTGCGGTCGCTGATATGCCGGAGGACTGCGAGACGGTCCTCGTTCAGCGGTGGTCTCACTCACGCCACCGTTCCGGGACTGCGCGAGCGTCTTCTGGGCGCATGTCACAGTCCCGGAGGGCAGGTGGGTCGACCTGGCGCCCGTGGTGCGGCCCAGGGTCCCGGGCTGCTGTTGAGGCTCTGCTGTATCAGCCCGGCTCAGCCGGGTGAACTCTGCGGTACGTCGCTCCGGTTGGCCCGGGGGATGCTGGTGGAGGCCAGAATCCGCTCGGCCAGGCGGCGTTGTCGTCCTGTACGGCCGTGATCATCGCGGCGTGCGCGGGGCCGATACCGGTCCCTGGCGGAATCACGAGGAACAGAAAGTGGTCCTGGTCGCCACGGGTGACGATCATGGTGTTGTCGCCCACGGCGGACCAGGCGATGCGGATCATGTGCCCGTCGACGAACAGATGGCCGGGGGCGACCCGTCCCCGTCGCTCGCGTCGAGGCCCACGCGGGCGATGGGGCGCAGGCGAGCCGTCAGCGCGGTGAGGAGACCCGACAACTGGCTTCTTGAGGTCGCGTGTCCGCGGCCATCACACGCCGTCGAACGTCCCCGTGCGCTTGGCTGTCGTCTCCAGCCGCAGGACCGCGGTGCCGGGAAGCACCGGCTCGGTGCTGGTGTCTGCCAGAAGCCTGACGGGGTGCGTGGCGGGGAGCATGGCGACTCACTTCCCCGCCATCCGGGTCCGGCGCCGTGGCCGGAGCCGTCCGCGTCCCCCGTCGCGGTGGTCGCGACGATCGCCTGCGCCACTCGTTCCGGCACGACCGCGGAGCTTCCACGGGGCCGATGGTGCCAACCCCTGGACAGCCGACTGGGAGCGGCCGTAGTGGAAAGCGGCGATGCGCTCGTCGTGCTGGTTGTTGAGCAGGTGGATCAGGAGCACACCCACAGCGACGATCGCCAGGAGCACCAGCACGGTTACGAAGACGTCCATGACCCTCACACCCCCTTTGCCGGATTCGGCGTCGGCAGAGCGACTGTCGGGATACCGAATACCGGAGCAGTGACTGCCGGGATCCGTGGACGTGAGGTCGGACCGCGCGCCTCATGGCCGCTTTCGGCATCCCAGACGGCCTCCACGGCCCGGTCGGTCGCCGCCACGGTGCGCAGACGCGCAGCCTCCTCCATCAACCGGCCAGTGGTCGACGTTCGCAGTGGGTCGCTCGCGGCCGACATCAGCCAGGCGGCTGAGACGGGACTCGCAGTCAATGAGGGAGGTTCCGCCCCCGGATCACAGGCGCGGGCCCACCAGGCACCATCCAGCGGTGCCGGTGCCGAACCGGAGAGAGCCGGCGACATGCGGAGAGATGGAGAAGAGGACCGGTCTTCGCGTGCCGGCGCGTACGAAACGGTCGCAGTCATGATGCGAACCCTGCTCCGGACCGGTCGGAACCGGCCCGGCGTATTCAATCGCCGAAAACGACACAAGCATGGAGGCCAGTGCGCGAAATACCCTCGGTAACACCAGCCTACTCCCCTGACCCGCCGTACGGACCGTGCCCAGCAGTCGCGGACCTCTCTGCCGCCCCGCCCGCAGGTCGACCGATCCGAGATGGCGAGTAGATGAACAGACCCGGCGGACCGTTCCAGGGACGCGATCCGTGCAAGTGTGGGAAGTGGACGGCCCGACGCCGAGCACCCGGATACTGATCGGCTGCCGCGGTCGGCCGTCTGTGACAGTGAGGAGCGCGCCATGGGCGCGAACACGGTCAAGGCTGCGTTGCCCGACACCCTTCAGAAGCTCACAGACCACCTGACGGCCTCCTACGCCAACCTGCTGCCAGCCGCGGTCGTGCGGGAGGTGGTGCAGGACTGCTACCAGCCGCTCAGTAACGCACGTATCGCGAACTACGTGCCGATCCTCGTCGAGCACAACAGCCGCACCAAGCTACGGCAGCTCGCCCGTCGCCCCGATCCCACGGCTCCCCTGCGCGAGGAGTCCGACGGGACACGAGGCCACTCCGCCACCACGGCTCTGAAGAGGCTTCGAAGCGCGTTCCGCGGTCGACCAGATGCAATTTCTGGGACTTCGCGAGCGGCTGGTACTTCATGCCGTAGTACTGGAAGATCGCTTCCTCCTGCTCGGCGGGCAGGAAGACCAGGCGTCGGCGAGTCGGCGGCCCGGTCCGTACGGTGACCACAGCCGGTTCGTCGGTGGTGGTGTCCACGTAGACCGCTTCGAGCACGCCGATCTTGTGCCCCTTCGGGGCGACGACGTCATAGGTGCGCCACTCACGGATGTCGGCTGCCTGGAGCACACCCTGTCCCTCCTGAGCGGGACACCGTTCGATGCGGGCCGCGTCCCTCGGACGGACCGGCGTGCCCGGAACCGGCTGTGCGGCTGTGACAACGACTCCGGCGCAACCACGCCGGAGTCGCCCTTCCGGGCGGCTGCACGTGAGCGTGAGCCAACCCACAATCCATGCTACTGCGGCTGGTGGGGCTCGCACCCTTGACGGAGAAGCCAGTGCGGTGGATCCGTGACCCGCTCACCTGCGCAGCAGCGGGCCGGCACCGGTAGCCGTGAGCTCAACTCTCCGGTGCCTTCGCCCGGGCCGGGCCGCCGGACGCCTCTGCTGGGTGTCCCGTCCCGTGCATCCCAAACACCGGCCCGGCCTTTCCTCGACCGTCCGGCACCGAGTGACGCAGGACGCGGCCCCACATGGACCAGTTCCCGCTCCACACGGAGCATGCGCAGCGCGGACAGCCGCAGTTCGAGTTCGTCCATCACCAGCGCGGCCAGGTCAATCAGGGCGGTGGCCTGGTCCGGTGTGATGCGGCGTGGCCTGGTGTCCAGGACGTCGACGGTGCCCAGGCGGTGGCCGTCGCCGGTGGTGATCGGGGCGGCGGCGTAGAAGCGCACCCGGGCCGGACCGGTCACCAGGCAGTGGGCGCGGGCGACCGGGTCGTCGAGGGTGTCGGGGACGACCAGAGGGCCGCCGGTGAGGATCGCCGAGGTGCACAGCCCCGGGTCCCGGCCGATCTGCCTGACGCCCGCCAGGCCGTACGTGGCCTTGAACCAGACCCGGTCGGTGTCCACGATCGTCACCGTCGCGGCCGGAGCGTCGAACAGGCGGGCGGCCAGCGCGGCGATCCGGTCGAAGGCACCGTCGGGCGGGGTGTCCAGGATGTCGTAAAGACGCACTGCGGCGATCCGCCCGCGCCTCCTGTTCCGGAGACAGCTCCACCCGCTCCTCCACGCCTCGGTACGCGCCATCTCCGGCCGGTGCGGGCGGCTATTCGGGCCGTTGGGTGCGGTCGTTGTGGGCGAGGCCGTCGGGATGGTCCTCCGTGCGCTCGCCAAGAGGAAGAACCAGTACCCGCAGGGCCGCCTCACCGGGCGGGCGGTGGATCTGCCCCGCCTCCTGCCAGCCCCGGTCCTTGAAGGCGGCACTGGTAGTACGGGCAGACTGATGCACCAAGGTGACGCCGAGTGAGGAGTGATGGTCGGCGAGCAGACTCTCCTGGAGCCGGCGGGCGAGCCCGTGGGCGTGCTGGTGCGGATGGACGACGGTTTCGAGAATCGCGAAGACGTGCCCGGACGCGGTCAGTTGCTCCAGGTTCTGCGGCATCGGTCCGTCGAACCCCTCCCACCAGGAGCCGTCGCGCGGCACGGGGACCCCGGAGACACAGCCGGTCAAGCCCTCCGCCTCGGCAACCAGCATGTCGAATCCCGGCAGTTGTACGTCGCGCTCCAGCCGGCGCAGGAACTCCTGCCGGCCGCGGAACTCCTCGCCGGGCGGGGTGAGGGACGACTCCACGTACAGATCCGCCAGGTCCTCCCGCAGACCCTCGGCCTGCCAGCGGTTCAGTCGGCGCAGCCGCACCGTGTCCAGGACAGGACGCTCCGAGCCTTCGGGTTCGTGCGGGTGCCGCGGGCTGCTCATGGGGCGCCTCGGTTCAGAAGACCGGGAGATGGAAGACCAGGAGATGTACGGGAGTGCCGTCGTGGCCGATGGGTGGTGCGGCGCCGGGGTCCGGGACGTCTGTACAGCAGCATAGCCCCGGATCAGCACCGCGCCGGGGTCCGTTGGGGGCACGGGGCCACTGGTGCGCAGGCAGCTGAACGGTTTGAAAAGCGGGCTGTCCGGGAACCCGTCCGCGGTGCTTCAGACCGGAGGCACCCCCGTGGGAGCGGCTCTCGCTGCTCCCCTGTGTGCTGCGGTCTGCCGGCTCCCACGGTGAGTGACGCCACCGATCAGGGAGACACATGCTCATGGCTGCCGAACGCACGCAGAGCCCAGGACGCGTGCACCGCAACGACGACGCACCGGACACCGACGCAGCCTTCCGCCGTATCGCCGCTCTGCCGGACGGTCCGGAGAGGTCCGCCCTGCGCCAGGAGGTGGCGTGCGCCTGGATGCCGATGGCCGTACGGCTGGCCAGGCGCTTCCGTCATCGCGGTGAGACCTTCGAAGACCTCAAGCAGGTCGCCCAACTGGGCCTGGTCAAGGCGGTGTCCCGCTTCGACCCGAGTCTCGGCACCGCCTTCCCGAGCTTTGCCATACCGACGATCCGCCTCGGTCAGTCCGGCGTGTGCGGCGATCTCGTGGACGGCGGGTATCGATCCGCCCAGCAAAGTGCCCAGCTCATGGTCGGCGGAGCGGACCTGACCACGCAGCTCCTGTACGCGCCGCGGCACGTGCACGACCCAGAGTTCGTCACGGAAGTGACGCTTCACCTCGCCGAGGCCGTGCCCGGCGGCTCCGCGGACAGTTACCCGCTGGCCGACACTCTCGCTGGCATGGAGCCCGGATTCGACCGGGTCGTCAACCGTGAGACGCTACGACCTCTGCTGCGGGCCCTGCCCGAACGCGAACGCCAGATCCTGTACATGAGGTTCTTCTGCGAGATGACGCAGGCCCGCACCGGTCTGCAGCTCGGTGTCTCCCAGATGTACGTCTCCCGTCTGATCACCCGCACCTGTGCACGCCTGCACGACCAGGTGATGGCCGATCCCCGCGTCCCGACGAGGACCGGGTGACGACGTCCTGGTTGCACGGGCGGAGCCTGCGAACGGCCCTGTTCCGCTTCGCCGGTATCTGCCCTAGGCTTCACGCAGGGAAGACGGGACTGCGGCCGTGTCAGGTACCAGCAAGTCTCCCCACCCAGGCTCCCAGCCCCCGAGTCGGAAACCAGGCCCGGCCGGAGCCGCATCGCCGCAGTGCGCGGCTCCAGCCTCCGTCCTCCTGGCATTTTCCAGACGGGGTGTTCCACCAGTCCCGCCGCCGCGGAGGACAACGCGCGAGGACACGGTGGAGGGGGGCTCCCATCCTCGCGCCACGGACGGCCGCCGCCGCAGGGGCGGCGGCGGCCGTCCGGAACGCGAACCCCGGCGCAGGGATCGCGGTCCGTAGCGTGTCGACTGTGGCGCGGAGTAGGTCAGGACCCCAGACCGGGAAGGGGTTCGGAGTCGTCGATGAAGGCGCGGGCCACGTCGGCCAGGCGCCGGTTGTGCGCGCGGGCGTAACCGCGCAGCGCGCTGAAAGCCCGTTCCATGTCGATGCCCTGGCGTTCGGCGAGCTTCCCCTTGGCCTGTTCGATCAGCACCCGGCTGTTCAGCGCCGTCTGCAGCTGCTCGTTGAGCACCGTGCTGCGGTGAGCGGTGCGTTGTTGCAGCAGGCTGATGGTGGCGACGTCGGCCAAGGCCTGGGCGATGTGCGTGGCGAGTGGGTCGAAGGGGCCGGGAGCGGTGCGGAAGAGGTTCAGGGCGCCCACGGTCTCGTCCCGCAGGCGCACGGGCAGGCCCCGAAGCCGCTGCGGTGGGCCGCCGTGACGAAGCGCGGCCAGCAAAGGCAGGGGCGCACCGGCGGACAGCCAGGGGCGAGTGCGCACCGAGGCCGGCCAGGCAGCGGGACCCTGTGGCGTCGGCCCTGTCTTCGGTGGTGCGGTTCTCGGCTCACTCCAGGAGCACGAGGTGGTCGGCGGCGCCCCCTCGCCATTCGATCAGGAAGAGCGTCGCGTCGTCGGTGGTGCGGCCGCCCCGTTGCTGCTTCAGGGCGTGGGAGAGTGAGCGCACCACCGCTCGTACCCCCTCCGCTGTGTGTTCGATGCGGTTGACCCAATGGATGAGCTGTTCCTCGCCGAATTGTTCTTCGCCGGCTTCGTGTTCCTCGATCAGGCCGTCGGTGAAGCACAGCACTCGGTCGCCGCGTTGCAGCATCTGCTGGCTGATCTGGGGCTCTTCGCCGCCGAAGCCGACTGGCAAGGTGGTCGGGCCTGTCAGCTGCCGGACGACTTGGTGGTTGCGGATCAGCAGCGGTGCGGGGTGGCCCGCGTTGACCCACTGCAGGTGGCCCGTTGCGATGTTCAGACGCATCATCTGCGCGGTGACGAAGTGGTCGGGCCCGAACTGCTCGGCGATGGCCCGGTCCATGAACGTGTAGATCTCGGACAGGCCGATGTCGGCACGTCTGGCGTGCCGGTAGGCCCCGACGGCGACGGTCGCCATCGTGGCGGCGTCGAGGCCATGGCCCATCGCATCGACCATGGCCACGTGCAGGATGTCCTCGTTGAGGGCGTAGTCGAAGCTGTCGCCTGCGACGCTGTAGGCAGGCTCCAGGATTCCGGCCACCGCGACCTGCGGGACGGACATCGCCAGCGGCGGCAGCAGGGACCACTGGATCTCCGCGGCCACGCTCATCGGTTCCCGGCGCCGGGTCAGGAAGAACTGATCGGTGTAACTGTGCTTGGTGACCAGCATGTCGGCGACCAGGCCGGCGAGTCTGCGCAGCAGTCGCCGGTCGTTGTCATCGAGGGTGTCGAGGGTGAGGGCCATCACGCCCACCTGGTCGCTGCCGTCCAGCAACGGTAGGTACATCCGGACGCCGTCGGACTGCGGCACCTCGGCAGGAGTCGCGTGCAGGAAGGCCGTGCCGGCGGGAGAGTCATCGATCGGCTCAGGATCGCCGACCATCAGTCGCCGACCCGGCAGCGGCACCAGCACCTGCTGGCCGTAGTCCTGCAGCAGGATCGAGACGCCGCGGCCACCGACCCTGGCCACCTCTTCCGCGATCAGCGGTGCGATCAGCTGCGGCGGCATCTCGTGTGCCCGGTCCAACAGCACCCCCAGCAGCCGCTCACCGAACCCTTCCGACCGGTCCAGCATGCCCTTGTCAGGCTGCCGCTCACCTTCCGCCATAGCCGCACCCCTGCGCCGGCGTCGTCGAAGCTTCGGCCGCCGTGTCCATGCTCACCTCGTGCGCTCGACCCGCTCATGTGATCTGTACACACGGGCTCCTGGCACGACCGCGATCAACCCGCACAGAGTGACGCGACCTGCCACGCCGAACAGCCCATTACGCCAGACGCGGCATGTCACACACGGTCGGATCGGAGCCGGTGTCCGCGAGGAGCCGTGCCGTCTGCGGGTACGGGTGGTGCAGCCGCAGGCACGCGTGGGTCTCGGCGGCGTGCCGCGACGCGTCGAGGAAGACGCGCCGGCCGCTGCTGTCGCAGAGGCCGACGGTGGTCAGATCGACGTCAATGGTGGTGATGCCGGGCCCTCGGCCGCTCCCCGCACAGTCGATGGCCCGGTGACGGAAAGCGGCTGGTCACCTGTGGTGAGTGGTACGGCTGCGGCGGCGGCGCGGCGGGAAGCGGCCGCGGCCTCCGTCGCGGTGGTCACGTCGTTCGCCGGCGGTCGGTGACTCGGATCGGTCCGGTTCCACCGGGGGCTGCGGCGTGGCGCGTCCGCGGCGACCGGGCAGGGCGGCGCTGTACCGGTGCACGGCGATCCTGTCGGCGTGTTGGAGGTTGAGCCGGTGGATCACGTATGCCGCCGCTGCGATGAGGACGATGAAGGCGGCGGCTGTAAGGAAGGTGTTCATGGCGGCCGCCTCACTTACCGACGATCAGGTGACTGGCCCGACCGGGCGCACCGGGCGCACCGGGCTGCTCCGGGACGACCGCGGACACCGCGGAGGCGCCTCCCTCGTACTCCCATGCCTCGTCCGGGTCCAGTGGCTCGCCGGTCGCGGCGACGCCGTGCCGGGCCTTGTCCGCCGCGAGGAGCGCGCTCGCAGTGAGGGGCGGGCCGTCGTGGTCGGACGCGGCGGCCATCAGCCGGGCCGCCGACTCCGCCCCGGTCTCCGGCGGGATGACCAGCAGGTCCCAGCGGCCGGTGCCGTAGGAGAGCAGCAGCAGTTTGTGTGGGTCGATTTCCGGGGTGAACCAGCCGACCTTGACGATGTGGCCGTTCACGGGAACCTGGCGTGGGATGACCGGCCAGTACTTCGGGTTGACGGCGATGCGCGTGATGCGGCCCCACAAGGGGTCCAACATGTCGGTCAGCGCGGGCAGTTCGCTCAGCAGATCCTGGGAGCGGGGCCACCAGGCACCGTCCAGGAGTCCGCGCGAGGTGCCGTCGGTCTTCAATGCGAGACGCGCGGCCGGGGCTGCGAAGGGCTCGGGGTGCAGGGTGGGGTGCAAGGTCGCCGACATGATGCGGACCCGTCTCCGGGCCGCCTCAGCGGCGGCCCGGGTTTCATCTTTCGCCGAGAACGCCCCGGCGTGGAAGCCGGTGTGCGAATTGCCCTCGGTACCGTCCACACTACTCCGCGCTCCGTCGCAGCGCGGACCTGCGGCGGGCCTAGAGGTGGAGCAGTCGCTGGGTGATCTCCCGGGCCTGCCTGCCGGCGCGAAGAGGACGCCGCCGTTCCGCGAGGGCGTTCACGAGCTGTGCGGCCTCGTTACGGCCGGGGCGGTGACGCGGATGGTCACATCGCCGCCGCCAGTCGGCCGAGCCGTCCGGTGCCCGCGTTGCACGACCAGGAGGTGCCGTCGGCCTGCTCCGCCGTCATGAGGGCGGTCGCGGTCAACTGCGGGCCGGTGCTCGCGCTCGCAGCGGCCATCAGCCGGGCGGCCGAGGGGACACTGGTCTCCGGGGGAATCACCAGGAGGTCCCAGCGGCCCGCCGTGTAGGACAGCAGCAGGATCTTGTGCGGATCCAGCTCCGAGGTGAACCAACCGACCTTCACCACATGGCCGTTGACGAAGATCTTGTGCGGGATGATAGGCCAGTAGCGGGGGTTGACGGCGATACGGGTGATCCGTCCCCACAGCGGGTCCAGTACGTCGGCCAGCGCGGGGAGTTCGTGGCCCAGGTCCCGAGAGCGGGGCCACCAGGCACCGTCCAGCTCAACTCGTCCCGGGGAGGGGCTCACGGGTTTGAGGGCGAGGCGTGCGGTCGGCGCCCTGAAGGGCACGGCGCGCAGCGCCGGATGGTCGGTGATCGCGGACATCATGCGAACCCGTCCCCGGACCTCTGCGCGTGGGCAGTTGTCCGGTGTCGTTGCTCACCAGGAACGACACCGGGATCGGGGCCGGTGCGCGAAGTGCTCCCGATGACTTCACGCTACTCCCCGAAGAGCCCGAACGGACCGCTCCCGGAGATCGCCTCACTTCCGGCGGTCGTCCTTGCCCGAGGAGCGTCCCTCCCTCGGTGTCCGCGGGGTAGCTGCGCTGTTCTGTGGCGGCGAAGCCGTGACGGAGAATTTCCGCGACCCGGCGGGCAACTTCGGGGGAGGCGGCGTGGGCACGCTCCGCGGACCGGATCCTTCACCTACTTCGGCGTGACCCCGGTCCCCGCGTGTAGCCAGCGAGCTTTCCGGCTGCTGAGGGCCGCGAAAAACCGTGAAACAAGGAAGGCACGGCATATCTATCGCAGACAGGCGCGAGCGTCATGTCCGAGTCCGGCCCCCCGGCGTGTGACCCCGACTCCTGCCGGACGCTGTCCACCAGGCGGTGAAACCCGGGACGGCCGTCGTACGGCTGGAGACCACGCACGACCACCGGGGCGTTCTCGACGGGGCGTGGTGGCCGTGCTCCCGTGACATCGCAGCCGAGCTTCCCGCCCTGATCGCCGCACTGACCGAGTACCTCGGGCCGGTCACGCGCGTCGGCCTGGACATCGGAGCCTGGGACGCGCTGCCGACGCGACTGCTCGTCGACGACCGCGTCGCCCATATCGACTCCTTCCCGGCGGCGACGACACCGTTCTTGTCACTCGGGGCGATCAGCGCCACTTCTCCCTCCTCCTGGTCCCACCGCACGCGCCGCGATGGCCGAAGCCGTCCGCGCCGACAACATCACGCAGGCCGAACAGATCCTCATCGACACCTGTACCGGCCGGGCGGCGCCGGGGGCGTGACGGCCGTCAGCCGCGGTGGTCGCCGGTCCGGTCCGGTGCCGGTGGCGGGATGTCGGCGGTGTCGAAGGCGCCCGAGATGATCCGTGTGGCGAGCTCCGACAGGCGCAGGTGACGGGCGCGGGCGTACGACCGGAACGCGGCGAAGGCGTCGTCGACGGAGGTGTTCCAGCGCTCTGCCAGTACGCCCTTGACCTGTTCGATCAGGATGCGGCTGGTCAGCGCGGACTCCATCTGACTGTTCTCGACGTGCGACTGTTCCAGGGTGCGCTGCTGGAGGATCGCGATGGTGGCCACGTCGGCGAGTGCCTGGGCGAGCGCTATGTCGTCGTCGCCGAGGCGCTGCGCGGTGGTCTGGAAGAGGTTGAGGGCCCCAACGACCCGGCTGCGCAGGCGCAGTGGGATGGCGTGCGTGCACACATACCCCGTTTCGCGAGCGCGGGCGGCGAAGTGGGGCCAGCCCACGGTCGGTTCCGGCCGTGTCAGGTCGATGTTGGTGCGGGCGGTGCCGGTGCGGTAGCACTCGACGCACGGGCCTTGGTCGTGCTGGAGCGCGAAGAGTTCCAGCAGGCGGGTGTGCTCGTCGGAGGCGGCGATGATCTGCAGTTCGCCCTGCGCGTCCGCGAGCAGGATCCCGGCCGCCGAAACGTCGAGCAGTTCTACGCAGCGCGTGGACAGCCGCTGGAGCAGGTCGATGACGTCGAAGTCCTCGACGAGGGAGTCCGCGACCTCCACGAAGATCTCGGCCAGACGTCGTTCGCGGGCCATGCTGATCATCCCTTTCCGTCGTCGGGCGAATACGGCCCGCTTACATCATTGTTGAAGTCGTCGTCGAAGCGCAGTCTGCGGGCGACGACGTCCGCCGCAATGTCGCCGAGGGGGCGCTCGCTGCTGTACGCGTGGGCGCGCAGGCGCAGTAGGGCCTCCTCCATGGACACGTCCAGCTGGGCGCTGATCATTCCCGTGGCCTGGTGCACGACCGCGCGGCGCAGCACCGAGGGAGGTTCCAGGGTCAAGCCGAGCCCGGGAATGTCCGCGTCTCCGTCGCGTCGGTCACCGTTCAGGAGAGCGCTGGTCAGCACGGCTGTCAGTGCGGTGGCGTCCGTGTACTGCTGCTGGCTCAGCCGCCGCTCGCCGTCGCACAGCAGAGTCAGTACGCCGATCCGGATGGCTCCGATGCCCAGCGGGAAGCAGCACACACCGTGTACGCCCAGCTCGCGCGCGGCCGGCAGTAGCGTGGGCCACCGCTCGGGGCGCACCCGGTCCAGGTCCGGCTCGACGACGGGTGAGCCGACGCGGACCGCGTCCGGCCCCGGCCCCTCGCCCAGCGTGAACTGGAGTTCCTCGAACCGCGCGCTCAGCTCGGGATGGCACCACAGCGGCTCGGCCGACCGCTTGGCACCGACCAGCAGTGACAGCGTGACCCCCTCGGCGCCCAACGCCCGCGTACACGCCTGCGCCGGGTCGTCGGCCTCGCCCCGGTACAGCGACCGCAGGACCTCGGCCATGCCGTCGCTGATCACCGTTCTCCGCTCCCTGGCGGCCGGGGCACTTCGGGGTGAGACGCCGTCCGACTTGCGCCGTACATTACGTGGCCCGGTCTTCCGCCGCGCGGTCGGCGGGTATGCCGTTCCAGGCGTCCTCGGGGCTCGCGTATCGCGGGAAACGCTCCTGCAGACCGCCGGCCCGGAACACGAGACTTGCGCCTGGCCGGTTGTGCACGACCCGCACCCATCCGAGCCGCTCATGACAGTCCTCCCACGCCGTGCACAGCGGGTCCAGGACGCTGCCGTCCATGAAGGTCACGCCGAGCAGGTCGACGATGAGGAACAGCCGCCCGCTGCCATGCCGGGCGTCCTCCAGATCACGAGCGAAGGCCGGCGCGGTCGTCACGTCCAACTCGCCGCCGGCCGTGACCACACGCAACTCGTCGAACAGGTCGGGATGCGGGCCCATGCGCCCCATCTCCTCTGTCACTGGGGTGGCTTTCGCCTTGCGCAGGGCCTCTGTTGCGCGGAACGAAACTGCACGGAGAGGGCCGGGGTCACGGGCGGCCGTATGCCGAGCGTACTGCCGCGGGGGGACCGGCCGGTCGCCCTTTCTCCAGGTATCCACGAGGGTGGTCGAAAGTGTCGTCCCTGGTCGGTTCCTGACGGGATCGAGGGCGAAGGTGCAAGGGAGTGGTGCGGGCCCAGGTCGGCGCCCGGGAGCCGGATTCCGAACTCGGCTCCCAGATGGCTCCCAACACGGCCCCACAACCACTCAAGGGCTCGACCCGCGATGCGGATCAGGCCATTGCCAAGCGAGCCGTGAGGGATCTCAGTTGCGGCGCGCGGGGCGTCCCGGATGGGGTGATGCTTGCGACGCGAGCGGTGATCCAGCCGTGCTCGGTGAGCCGGTCGAGGATGGGATAGACAGTGCCAGGGCCGAGATCTCCGTCATGACAGACCTTCAACCCCCAGGCGCGTTCGGTTCCGCTGCGTCGCACACCCTTTGCTCTGTCGGTCCCCGATGCCCGAAAATGGATCTCACTATTTGAGGCGCGACGGTCCCGTGGGCCCTGAATTCGCGGCCTGAGGCCCCGGAATGGGCACTTCACCTCGACTTAGTACTGCAACGGTGGTTGTCGTGACTGCTGGCCAGGTCGTTCGTTGGTGTGGTTATGGGTGGGGACCTTGCTGATGTCAGGCTGTGGGCGGGTGAACTGGCCGCTCTGCATGAGCGGTTCGTGCA
>NZ_JBQQBS010000100.1:0-19481 GCF_052245395.1 Streptomyces sp. 4N124 | reverse complement strand
CGATGGCGTCGGTGATCTGGGTGAGGAATCCGACGCCGCGGGGGCGGGCCCAGGCGTCGACGGTGGCCTGCAGTTCCCGGGCGCGGTCCACCTGGCCCCGCAACGCGGCCACCAGACCCAGATACGCATGCGTGTGGTGAACGAACAGGCTGTGCCCGTGCGTTGTCGTCAGCTCCAGGCAGCGCTGTCCGGTGCGCTCGGCCTCGTCCCACTCACCTACCGCGATCTGGTCCAGCATGATCAGGTGCAGCATGGTCATGGCGTCGGCCAGGGCCCCCGTCTCCACCTCGCGGTCCACGGTGCGCTGCAGATGCGGCCGGTACTGGCTGAGCGTGTCCACGTGATAGGCCGCGACGGACAGCCGGGTGACGTCCCACGGCTCCAGGTCGGGGAGACCGGCGAAGGCGCGTTCTACCCGCTCCTGTACACCGGCGCCGCGACGCACCACGTCGCCCCACGCGTCCTGGTAGACACGCGAATGGGAGGACACCAGGTCGCCCAGCGAGTCCAGGAGCTCATGAGTCCGCTCCCACGCGTCCTCGTCACTCGCGTACTGGTTGATGGCCAGCAGCAGGTCGACCAAGCGCGTGAGCACCTCGTTCGGCTCCTGCACCCCGCCGTCGCGCATGCTCTCGATCGCCGCGAAGACCTGCTGCCGTGAGGACCGCACGTCCCCGTCCTCGAAGAACGCGACATAGCCCGACGCGACCACCGAGGCAGGGGAATCGTTGTTGCCGGCGCCAGTGCCCGAGCGGACCAGCTGACGGGCCTGGTCCAGCTGGCCGGCGTGCCCGGCGACGTATGCGGCGTCGCCCAGGCGTCTGGACCGTTCCTCGCGACTCTCGCTGAGCTCCGCGGCGCGGGTCAGCCAGGTGACGGCGGCCATCGCGCCGCCGCGCCGGGTTGCGGAGTCCGCGGCTTTTTCCAGCGCGGCCGCGACCTGCTCGTCGGGGTCGACCGTCGAGGCCGCCAGGTGTGTGGCCCGCCGCTCGACGTCGTCACGGTGAACCTGGGCGAGAGCCGCGTGCGCCGCGCGCCGCTCGTTGGGCGTAGCCATCTGGACGACCGTCGAGCGCACCAGGGGGTGCCGGAAGACGAAGTCGCCGGTGAGCGGGTCGATGTCCAGCAGACCGCAGGTCGCGGCCTCGTCGGCGTCATGCATGCGGTAGCGCGTGCTTCGGGTGCGGTCGGCCGCCGTACCCGCTCCGACGCCGTCCAGGGCACCGCGCAACAACACGGCGCGTACTGCCTCGCCGAGGGAGTTGATGCGCGCGCCATACACGTGCTGCAGGCGCAGGGGCAGCGGGATGCCGGTGTACCCGAACAGTTCCTCGGGATTGCGTCCCGCCCGGCCGCCGCGCACGTAGGGTGGGAGTTCCAACAGGGCCAACGGATTGCCCCGGGCCTCGTCCAGCACGAGACCGCGGATCTGAGGATCGAGCCCAGGGTAGTGCATGTCCAGGAACTGTTCGGAGACCTTCTCCGACAGCGTGCTCACCGGCAGTTCGGGGAGCGCGGCCGTGTCGAAGCCCGAGGGAACCTCGGAGCGCAGCCCGACGACCAGTTTCACCGAGCTGCCGGTCAGCCGGCGCCCCACGAAACCGCACACCTCGGTGCTGGAAGTGTCGAGCCACTGGCCGTCGTCGAGCACCAGCAGAAGGGGTTGTTGCGACGCTGCGAGGGAAAGCAGGTCGAGAACGGCGATCCCGAGCGTCATGACCGAGGGAGGTGTGCCCTCGCCCCTGCCGAAGACGACGTCGAAGACCCCCCGGTGCGGATCGTCCAGTCGGTCGATGTGGGTGAGCAGCGGATACAGGATCTGATGCAGACCGGCGAACGGCAGCTCCGACTCGGCCTCGACCCCGGCCGCCCTGATCACCCTGTGTTTCTCGGCCGCCGCGAGTTCGACGACGTGGTTCAGCAGGGCGCTCTTGCCCACCCCTGCATCACCGCGCAGGACGAGAGCCTGCCCTCCGGAGGCCGCCACGAACGCCGACAGCACCTCCTGCTCGCTTTCCCGGCCGACCATGGCCCCGCCGATCGATTCCACCGCCCCCACTCCCTTCACCGCTGAACCCGCCCGCCCCCGAACGCTCTCGCCTCCGTGCGTGCGGATCACGTCAGGCGCAATGGTGAGGGTACGTCTCCCCGGCAGCCACATGTCGAGCGGCCCCATGTACGACAACAGGGATCCTGGCCGTCCGGTCACTCACACCTCACGCAGAAGACTAGATGCCACCGCCGGATTTCGTCACCCGGTATGGCCGAAAAGTTCTTGTTGTGGGGCCGGGTGTGTACCTTCGAGCGCGACATGTTTCGTCGGTCCGAAGTAGCGCTCCCGGGAGCCGGGGGACGGTGGAGCTCTGGTGCAGACCCTGTGGTCCGGTGTCAGCCGCGGCCAAGTGCCGCGCAGCCATTGGGACGTGATGCCGCGCCGTGCGATCCACCGGTCCGGTGAGCACGGCTACGTCAACGCCGGCATGGTGGAGGAGGGCTCCGCTGACCTGCCCGGACGCAGAGTGTTCTGCATGTACCCCGACCAGGCACGCATGAACGCCCTGGGGATACCGCGCCCCTGGACGCCGACCCCGCACGGACCGCCATGGCCTCGGGCGACATCCACGCGCTGCGCCATCGCATCCGGTACGAGGACTGAGCCGACTCCGCACATGTGGGTTAGTCTCATACGTATCCATAAACATGTGTGCACGGACGCAAAGGCGGAGCCCGGCGGCGCACCGCTGGGAAGCGAGGTGAGCATGGACTGGGCAGACCGAGGGCTGTGCCGGACGCAGCCGGACCGGATGTTCGTCGAGGGCACTGCCCAGAACCAGGCCAAGGCCGTGTGCCTCGACTGCCCGGTACGGTTCGAATGCCTTGCCCACGCACTGGACCACCGCGAGGAGTACGGCGTGTGGGGCGCGATGACCGAGCGGGAGCGCCGTGCACTGCTGCGCCGTAGGCCGGCGGTGACGTCCTGGGCGGAGGTCTTGCGTGCGGCCCGGACGTGCGAGGACGCTGCGCAGCGCTTCTCGGCCGTGTGGCGCGACAGCTGAGGCCGCGGCCGGTTCAGGGTCGCAGTGCCTGGAGGGTCAGTTCGCCGTACCGGCGCCACAGTGCAGGGTCCCGCTCCGCGAAGTTGATCAGTTGCAGGCACATGCCGCACAGCACCACCCGAAGATCGAGGGGGCACGCGTCCGGGCGGACCCGGCCGGCGGTCTTGGCCTGGTCCATCAGAGCGGCCAGCCGGTCCAGCAGGGGTCCGGTGTTCCTCGACGACCTCCCCTCCGCGAGCGCCTCCGACAGCAGACGGTCCCGGGCGAGGTTCTCGAAGAGCAGGATCACATACGTCTCGAAGGCCCGTGCAGGTTCGGCCTCCGCCAGGACGGGGGCGGTGCTGCGGTCCAGCTCCGCCAGCCGGTGCCGTACAACCGCCTCCACCAGGTCCTCTTTGGTCGGGTAGCTGCGATACACCGTGGCCTTCCCGACATCGGCGCGCTCGGCGACCTGCGGCACGGTGCCCTGGAGCCCGAACTCCTCGAAGACCTCCAGCGCCGCCGCGAAGACCCGCTCATGGTTGCGGCGGGCGTCGGCCCGTTTGTGGGGCGAGTCCTGCCGGGGCTGCTGCGAAGTCGTCTGCGCCGGGTTCACCCGTCCATTCTGCCGTCTGGCGAGGCTGGAGCAGGCGTGTGAACCAGGAGGGGAATCCCACTCGTTGCGAAGCTGAGAAGGGCTCTGCTTCAGCACAACCACTGTGAAAGGTTGCTCACATGCCGGATGAGAAGCGCGTGATGGAGTTTCTCGAACGGGTGGTCGCCGACAATGCGGCGGCCTTCGCGGGGGTGTCGACATCTCTGGGAATCCGCCTCGGCCTGTACAGGGCGATGTCGGGGGCAGGGGCGCTCACCTCGGACGAACTGGCCGAGAGGACAGGACTTGTCGAGCGGTACGTCCGGGAGTGGCTGGCGGCGCAGGTCGCCGGTGCCTATGTACTGCGCGAGCCCAAGACGAACACGTACGTTCTGCCGGATGAGCATGCGGCTGTACTGGCCGATTCCTCTCTGCCGACGTACGTCGCCGGTGGCTTCACCATGCTGAAGGCTCTCTATGGTGCTGAAGACGCGCTGGCGAGCGCCTACCGGAGCGGTGGCGGCGTGAGCTGGCAGGACTATGGACCGGAACTGGCGGAGGGCGTTGCCGCTTTCTTCAAGCCCGGTTACGAGGCAGTCCTCGTCCAGGAGTGGCTGCCCGCCATGGAGGGCGTCGAGTCCAAGCTTCGGCGAGGCGCCTCGGTCGCCGATGTGGGGTGCGGCTTCGGCCACTCGACCATGCTCATGGCCAAGGCGTTTCCGCGGTCTCGCTTCCACGGCTTCGACTTCCATGAACCCTCCGTCTGAGCAGCCCGAAAGCTGGCCGAGGATGCGGGCCTCGGTGATCGCGTGACGTTCGAGGTCGCCGCCGCACATGACTTTCGCGGTGGCGACTACGACCTCGTCACGTTCTTCGACTGCCTTCATGATCTCGGTGATCCCGGTGCGGCACTCCGGCGCGCTGAAGAGGTCCTCGCGGACGACGGAAGCTGCCTTGTCGTCGAGCCGAATGTCTCGGCCGAGCCCGGGGAGAACATCCACCCGATCGGCCGGTCCTTCGCCTCCACCTCGGCTGTTCTCTGTCTGCCGGCAGCCATGGCGCAGAACGGCCCTCACGCGCTCGGCAATCATCCGGGCCCGGACGCACTTGCCGCGATCGCCGCTGAGGTAGGTCTGCACAGCTGGAAGCTGGCCGTCGAGACCCTCACCAACCGCATCTACGACGTCAAGCGTTGAGCGGACGGCTGGTTCCGATGCGTGCGCACACGTGCGAGTGGCGAGTCTCACGTGAACCCCGGCCTGTGACACACACGTCCACACATGTGAGTGAACACCCAGATCGGGAAGAAGCTGATGCACGATGAAGGACGACGTGTCCGTCTGGCTCCCCTATCGCCGAACCCAGATCCCCGGCCTGCCTGACGGGCTCTCCTACTCCTATTGGGACGGATCGGGCCCGCTGCCCGGCGACCCCGGCGATGTCCGGTTCATCGCCGGCATTCCGGCGCCCGGTGCCGAGCGCGTCCTTGGCCCCGTACTGCCGCAGATGCGCAACCTCGAGGTGCTCCAGCTGCTCAGTTCCGGTTACGACCACATGCTGCCGCTGCTCGGTGCCATGCCCGCCGGAACCCGGCTGGCCACCGGGCGTGGAGTGCACCGCGAGGCCACTGCCGAGCTGGCGGTCACCCTGCTCCTGGCCCTGTGCCGGGGGCTCGACCAGTTCGCGGCCCAGCAGGCCGGGGGACAGTGGCGGACCGAACTCCGGCCCACGTTGGTCGGCAAGCGCGTCCTCGTCATCGGTTACGGCGCGGTCGGCGCGGCCGTCGTCGCCCGGCTCGGTCCGTTCCGGTGCGAGGTGGTCCTCGTGGCCCGGACGGCGCGCGCCACGCCGACCGGGCATGTACACGGGGCGGCGGAGCTGCCCGCGCTGCTGCCCACGGCGGACGCGGTCGTGCTGTGCGCGCCACTGACCGACCGGACCCGCGGCATGTTCGGCACGGACGCCCTGGCGCTGCTGAAAGACGGGGCCATGCTGGTGAACGTCGCCCGCGGCGAGCTCGTGGACACCCACGCGGTGGTCCGTGAGGTACGGGCAGGGCGGCTGCGGGTCGCCCTCGACGTCACCGATCCGGAACCGTTGCCGCCCGGCCACCCTCTCTGGAACCTGCCCGGCGCTCTGATCACCCCGCACGTGGCGGCGTTCACCGACGCGTTCTCCCCGATGACCATCGATTTCCTGCGGCGGCAGCTGTACCGCTACCAGCGGGGCGAGGAGCTGCACAACGTCGTCCTCACGACGACCGCCGCCGAAGCCGGCGAGCAGGCTGCCTAGGCCCATGACGACCTCCACATACGGTGATCACCCGCCGGTACTCGGACCCGACACCGGCCTCGCGCAGGTGCTCGCGTTCTTCGAGGCTGAGGGGTACCCCAACCCGGCCGCCGCCTGGCAGGCCCTGACTCGCACCTGGAACTGGGCCGCGCCACTCACCGCTGCCGTCCCCCGCGCGGACCGCCCGGCGCCGATGGCACGGCCGGTCCCCGGCGGTTTCACGCTGTCCGGACAGTGGCGCCTTCCCTCGCACGACGGAACGGCTCCCTGGCTGGCGCTGCCGCTCGCCCCCGCGGAGCGCGGCGGTCCCGACCTCTTCGTGGTGGCCGCCAAGGTGCTCAAGGTGTTTCCGGACGACGAGGGCGCGACCGGTCCCGTGTTCCGCCTGGAAGACGTGTACGTGCCGGGCGGCTTCGTCACGTACTCGACGGGCGAACCGCTGCGGGCCGTGGACGCGGCCTTCCTCTGGACAGCGGTCACGGCCCTGGCGCTGGGAGCGGCGCGCTGCATGACCGACGTACTGACCGCCCTCGCCAAGGGCGGAGCGGGCACCGTGGTGCCGTCCACCGCCACCGAACTGACCGCCGTACTGCACGACGAACGGCTGAGCCTGGCCGCGGCCCTGCACGGTGCACCCTCCGCCCGGCAGGGCCTGCCCGCGTCCGTCGAGAAGCGGCTTGCCGCACACGTCGGACGCGTTGGGATCCTCGTCCACCACGTGGTCGCCGCGGCGTACGAACACGCGCTGGCGTCCGGCGGAAGCACCGGCCGGCACCCCTTGGTGAACTTGATCGAGGCCTCTTCACCGATACTTCAGCAGGTGCGGTACGCGACGGAGCTTCTGCTGCCCCACGACAAGACCTCCCCCAGGAAGGCTGAACACGGTGACGACCGCCGCATATCAGGGTGAACCCGGATCCAACTCGGCGACCGCCGCGTCTGCCCTCTACCCCGAGGGCGGCGAGTTGGCCTGCACGAGCTTCGAGCAGGCCCTGGACGCCGTGACACTCGGCGCCGCCGACGTGGCCGTGATCCCGGTCGACAACTCCGCGGCCGGACGCGTCGCCGGCGTGCACCACCTGCTGCCGGAGTCGGGGCTGTTCATCGTCGCCGAGTACTTCCTCGCCATCCGCTTCGACCTGATGGGGGTGCCCGGCGGGACGCTCGACCAGGTGGAGTGCGTACGCAGTCACGTGCACGCGCTGGGACAGTGCCGCAAGGTACTGCGGGAGGGCGGCTGGCGCACGCTCGTCAGCGACGACACGGCCGGAGCGGCGCGTGAGGTGGCCGAACTGGGCGACCCGCGGCACGCGGCGCTCGCCCCGCCCGCCGCGGCCGAGCTGTACGGCCTCGATGTGCTGCGGGCCGAGGTCGAGGACGACCCGGACAACACCACACGGTTCGTCGTCCTCTCCCGGGACGCCGCCTTGGCCCCGCACACCGGGGAGCCGACGATGACGAGCCTGTTCTTCAGCGTCCGCAACATCCCCAGCGCGCTGTACAAGGCGCTCGGCGGGTTCGCCAGCAGCGGCGTGAACCTCACCAAGATCGAGAGCTACCAGATCGGCGCCGGTCTCAACGCCAGCCGCTTCTACGTCGAGATCGAGGGACACCCCGACGACGAGCGCGTAGCCCTCGCCCTGCAGGAGCTGCGCTTCTTCTCCACCGAGGTGCGCATCCTGGGGGTGTACTCCGCGCATCCGCACCGGATGAAGAGCTGAGGTGAGGAGGGCCCGGGAAGGGTTCTCCGCCACCGTCGCCGGGGCGGCGGAGAACCCTTCACTGGGACAACGCAGGAGTCCGCCCCGGAAGTTCACACGCGTGGACTGGCAACACATGTGCCGGACCGGCGAGAAACATGGCGACCTGATGGAAGACCTGCCGCGGCCGCCTTCTAAGGTGTGAGTATGACTCGGCACCGCAAGGGCCTCGTCCTCGACTTCGGTGGTGTGCTGACCACGCCTCTGCTGCCCGCGGCGCTCGCCTTCGAGCGCCGCGAAGGACTGGCCGAGGGGACTCTGCGCACCGGCCTTTACCTCAACTCCGAAGGGATCCGGCTCACCGAGGACCTGGAGCGCGGCACGCTCACCCAGACCCAGTGGAACGAAGCGGCCGCCGGATTACTCGGCATCCCGCCGGACAACCTGATGGGCCGCATCTTCGCCGAGCTGCGCCAGCCAGCGGCGTGCGGGTACGCCCGCGGGCTACGCGTCGTCGTCCGGTGCTGTCTCCGAGAGCCTCTTGAGCTGGGTGACCCATAGGGAGTTCAAGCGCTGCGCCCACAGAGGGGACAACACGGTGAGGGACTTGGCGGCGGGACCGCGGACCACGTTCTCGGTCACCACGTGGGTGCTGCCCTCGACAGGAGTGAGCAGCCAGGCCTGGTACAGCTGCACACCGGCGCCGATGCCCGACCAGCCGAGCCGGCTGTGCGGCACATGCTCTCCCAAGAAGATCTCGAACCGGTGGCCGTGGAACCACACCTCGAAGTTCCGGGCGAGCGGCCCGGCCCGAACCTCCGTGAGGCCTGGAACCCATTCCGGCCACCGTGCCACATCAGTGAGCAGCGCGAAGGCCGTGGCGGGCGGAGCGTCCACAACGGCCTGCGCTTGGCAGAAGCTGTGGGCCTGGTCGGGTGAGAAGCCCGACGGCCAGTGGATGTCCGGATGGCTGTCCGAGGCACCGGACATTCCGGTTCCCCTCTCGTGGTGCAGGGTGGCGTCAAGCGCGGCCACCTGGGAGAGGGCGGCCCGGCAGGACATCCCCGCGTCCACTCTGCGCGAGGGCTCGTAGCCGGGCATACGTCAAATGACTGAGGGAACGACGAAGTCGTTGGTTCTCGCCCGCGAGGGTCAGCCGTCGTCGCTCGCGTCGAGTCTGGACAGCGCGTCCCGCAGCGCGGCCCGCGAGGTGATACCCAGCTTGGGATAGATCTGATACAGGTGCGTGCCGATGGTCCGATGGGACAGGAACAGCCGCTCGGCGATCTGTTTGTTGGTCAGTCCGGTCGCCGCGAGCGTGGCGATCTGCAGTTCCTGAGCGGTCAGCGCCACGGCTCCCGGCCTGGCGGTGGTCGGCGCGGACTGGCCGCCGGCCCGCAACTCCGCCGCGGTACGCGCAGCCCAGGGCTTGGCGCCCAGACGTTGGAAGGCCTCCAGGGCCTGGGACAGCTGCTCCCGAGCCTCCGCCGTGGCCCGCAGCCGCCGCAGACGTTCGCCGTAATAGAGCCGCACCCGTGCGACGTCGAAGGGCCGGCGTTCCGGATCGGGCAGGGACAGCGCCCGCTCGAAGAGGGTGAGAGCCGCCTTTCCTGGCGTGGTCAGCGCCTCGCAGGCCAGCACCAGCAGCTCCAGCCGGGGCGACAGCTCGGCCATCGAGGACGCGCGCATCGCAGCCGCGTGAGCCGCGGCCTCCTTCTCTCGACCGGTCCGGATGGCCGCCTCGACCAGATCCATCGTGCCCCACATGGCGATCGGGACGTACGGGGCCACGGTCCCGGGCGGGCTGAGCGTGCAGGCATGCTGATAAGCGGTCTCGAAGTCGCCACTTCCGAGGGCGGCCAGCGCCCTGGCGTGGCAGGCGAAGAACCGTGCGCCGTGCGTCCCGCGGGGCATCGCCCACCGGACGATCTCCTCGGTCAGCGCGGCACTGGTCTCCGCGTCGCCCTGCGCCGCGGCCACGGCGGCCTGGATGTACTGGAAGTACCACGCGAAGAACCGGTAGTCGTGGTTCTCGCACAGGGTGAGCCCCTCGGCCGCCAGCTGCGCGGCGTCGTCCCACCGACCCAGGTGGAAGTAGTCCAGGCCCAGGTGCATCAGCGCGCCCAGGTGGCGGCGGACGGGCGCAGTGCCGGCGCGGCCCTGCACCGCCAGCCGGTGCGTGGCCCATCGGAAGTCTCCAAGCCGGTCCGGGAAGACCGAGGCGGTGCCCACGCGGATCACGCGGGTGGGGTCGTCCCCCACGGTGGCGATCAGCTCCGTCAGGCGGGGCAGCGCCGCGGCACCGGTGCGCGCCGGGTCGGCGAAGGTCTGCGTGAGCACCCAGAGCAGCTCGGGCGGTTCGGGGGTCAGCCGGTCCACGAACGCCAGCAGCGGCTCCCACAGCTTCGGGTCACCGCCGTACCAGCACAGCAGTACCAGGACGTGCAGGGCCTCGATGAGGGCGTCGTCCGAGGCGTCGTAGCCGTGGTCCCCGGACTCGATCGCCCCTACCAGCAGCCGGTACGCGGTGTCGATGTCGCCGTCCCTGTTGATCAGCAGGAACGCGGACGCGGCCGCCGCGTGCAGCGATTGCTGCCCGGTGGGATGAGCCTGGGCGCCGGCGAGCAGTCGCGAGGCGTCCTCCAGCTCTCCACCGGAGTCCGCGCCGATATAGGCCGCCTCGGCCAACCGGCGGCTCTCGTCGGACGCCGCAGGGCTGAGCCCCGCGGCACGGGTCAGCGCCGCCACCGCGCCGAGCGCGTCGCCGCGCCGCAACCGGCGGCGCGCGGCCTCCTCCAGCAGGGCCGCGACCGTCTCGTCCCGGCCTACCGCCGCCTCTCCCAGGTGCCAGGCGTGGCGCTCCAGCTGGTCGCCGAGCACGTCGGCGAGCGACTGATGGGCTCGTCTGCGTTCGGCGGCGGTCGCCAGCTCCACCACCGCGGAACCGATCAGCGGATGCCGGAAGGACAGCCGCCGGTTGTCGGCCGAGATCGTCACCAGCCGGTTCTGTTCCGCGGGGGTGAGGTCGTCGACACCGGCCCGGTCGGACGCGGCGGCCTCGACGGAGGCCAGGTCACCGGTTCCGTCGAGGGCTGCGAGCAGCAGCATGTGCCGGCTGCGGTCGGTCAGACCGGCCACGCGCGAGGCGAACATGGCCTGCAATCGCTCGCTCAGGGGCAGCACGTTGGGCACGGCCGCCAGGGTCGCGCGCTGCTCGGCGGAGAGCGCCGTCGGCAGCTCCACCAGCGCCAGTGGGTTGCCGCGTGCCTCGGTAGCGATGCGGCGCCGTACGGCGGGGGAGACGTCGGGGTGCGCGAGGGCGAGCAGCTTGGCCGACGAAGCGTCGTCCAGCGGCTCCAGCCGCCGCTCGGTCAGACCGCTGGACTCGAAGAAGCTGTCGGAGCCCGTACGGGAGGCCGCGAGGAAGCCGATGCGGCTGCCGACGAGCCGCCGGGCCACGAAGCCGAGTACGGCGTTGGTCGCCCGGTCCAGCCACGGCAGGTCGTCGACGACGAGCAGGAGTGGCGTCCGGGCGGATATCAGCCGGAGTAGCAGCAGAACCGCGGTAGAGGTCAGGAGACGGTCGGGCGCCGGCCCGCCGCCGATGCCGATGGCGACCCGCAGGGCGTCGCGGTGGACGGTGTCCAGGATGTCGAAGTCGTCGAAGAGCGGCACGAGGAGCTGGTTGAGGCCGGCGTAGCTGATGTCCGCCTCGAACTGCACACCGGCCGCGCGCAGAACCCGGACGCCGTTGTGCGCGGCGTCGGTTGCCACCGCGTCGAGCACGGCGGTCTTGCCCACCCCCGCTTCGCCCGAGAGCAGCAGAGCCGCCCCGTGGACCTCGGAATTGCCGAAGAAGGAGTGGATGAAAGCGAGGTCCCGGCCGCGTCCGACCAGCCGTGTCGAGGCTGGACAGACAGTCGAGTCCAGGTCATTCATCGAGCTGCCTCCAACGGCTGACGTCTGGAGGCCTGGTGCTGTCCGCCGACCTGGCTGCGCCTGCACCCGGCTCCGTGCGGCCCATGCAATCACTGGAGTGTAAAGGACGTCCAGATTTCGCCCATGTCGGTGGGCTTGACGGGCTTCGGGGACACGCGGGCCGTCGAGTCCGCGCACCCGCAGCTCGGAGCCGGTCCACTGCCGCCGATACAGCACACGTGTGACATGTTCCTGAACATGTTGATGTGAACGGCGAAGGGAGGTCGGCTCGTCTCACTGGCGTCAGGTTATGGCGCTCGTGTGTGAGTGAGGTTGTGATCAGGATGAGTGCGGACGTGTCTGGTATGGCGGGTGTGAACTTCGGTCCGGAGGACGTGACGGCTCTGCGGCGTTCCGTGGGAGGCCCGGTTCTGGAGCCGGCATCGGTGGGGTACGAGGCGGAATGCGCCACGTACAACCTGACCTGCGGCCTCCGGCCGGCCATCGTGGTCGGGGCGAGCAGCGAGCTCGACGTCCGCTCGGCGGTCCGGTTCGCCGTGCGCCACGGTCTGTCGGTCGCGGTGAAGTCCGCGGCCCATCAGATGGTCTCCTCGGCGCAGGGCGGGCTGCTGATCACGACGCAGCGAATGAAGCACCTCTCCGTCGACGCGCAGGAGGGCACCGTACGGGTCGAGGCAGGTGTGCGCTGGCGCGACGTGCTGCCTCGCACGGCGGAGTTCGGCCTGGCCCCGATCGTGGGCTCGGCGCCGGACGTCGGCGTCGTCGGATACACGCTGGGCGGAGGTCAGAGCCCCCTGCTGGGCCGCACGCTCGGCTATGCCGCCGACCACGTGCGATGGCTGAACGTGGTCACCGCGGATGGAGAACTGCGCCGTGTGACACCGCGGAGCGAACCGGACCTGTTCTGGGCGCTGCTGGGCGGCAAGGGCAACTTCGGTGTCGTGACCGAGATCGAGTTCGAGGTGTTCCCGGTCTCGCGCTTCTACGGCGGCGGCATCTACTTCGCCGGCGAGCACCTGGCCGAGGTGCTTGAGGCCTGGCGTGCCTGGCTGCCGACGGTGGGGGAGGAGACGACCTCGTCACTGGGCATCCAGCGCCTGCCCGACGTCCCAGTGCTGCCCGAGCCGTTGCGCGGTGCCTTCGTCGTGCATCTGCGGGTCGGCTACCTGGGGTCGTCGGCCGACGGGGACGAACTGGTCGCTCCACTGCGGGCGGCCGCTCCGGTGCTGATCGACCTGCTGGGGGAGAAGCCCTTCACCTCGATCGGGGAGATCCACATGGATCCGGTGGACCCGATGCCGTACTTCGACCGCAGTGTCTGCCTGGAGGAGTTCTCCGAGAAGACGGCGCAGGCCTTCGTGGAGCTGACCGGCGCGGAGTCCGGATGCACCCTGGCGAACGTCGAGATCCGGGCGCTCGGCGGCGCTTTTGATCGTGAGCCGGAGTTTCCCAACTCGGTGCCCAGTCGTGGTCTTCCATACGTCGTCTTCGGGTTCGCGGTGGGCGCTCCGGACCAGGCACAGACACTCCGGGCCGGCCTGGCGCGGGTCGTGGACGGGCTGGCGCCCTGGGCGGCGGAGCGGAACATGGTCAACTTCCTCTCGCCGGACGAGGCGACCGACACCGAGGGAGTGCGCGCGGTGTACGGGGCGGAGCGGTTCGACCGGCTCACCGCGGTGAAGAAGCGCTACGACCCGGCCAACGTCTTCCGGTTCAACCACAACATCACGCCCGCCTGATTCCGGGCCCGGAAGTGAACCTGCGGCCGTCCCGCATCCGTGTCGGTAGCGGCAGTTCCCGCTGTCGATCGGCGGCGGGCTGCGGCGGCCGCTTTCGGCCCGGGTCGCATCCGGGAGGTCGTCCCCCGAGCTCCCGCTTCGCCCCGCTGTGGGGGCGAGGCTGAGCGGGAGCCCGGGGCTGTCCGGAAGCCAGCGCGATACGTGTATGGCGGTGTCTGAACACCTTGCACGGTGGGGATCGTCGTACCGGACACAACACATTTCACACACACGAAAAGTGAGGGGTTGCCGTGACGGACCTGACGGCCGCGGTCGAATCCGTGGCACAGCTGTGCACGGTCTGGCGTGCCATGGTGCTCGACCGGGACGAGTCGGCGGACGTACGGGATCTGCCGGGTGTCGCCGTCCGCTGGGCCGACTGCCGCTTCGCCTTCTGGAACGCGATCACCCTGACCGAGGTCGGGGCCGACGCGGCGCACCTGGAGAAGCGTCTGGAGCAGACGGCGGACATCATGCGGTCCAAGAAGCAGCCGGGCTTCCTGTGGTTGTTCGAAGACCTGCTCGCGGACGACGCGCGCACGGCACTGGAGAAGGCGGCGGAGCGCGCGGGCCTGGCCTACGCCTTCCCGGGCACCGGCATGGCCGGCGACCTGCTGCCCATTCCCGAGCCCCACCACCCGGACCTGACGTTCGAGCGGGTGACCACCGACGAAGACCTGCGGGCCTACGCGGACCTCAACTCGCGCGCATACGGCTTCCCCGTCGAGGACGGCCGCGACGGTCTGGCCGGCTCCACGCTGTGGAAGCGGGAGGTGTACGCCTACCTGGCGCTGCGGGACGGCACCCCGGTCGCCTGCGCCGCCACGGTCGAGGCGCAGGGCAGGCTCTTCGTCGTGCTCGTCGCCACCGACCCCGAACAGCAGCGCCGAGGCTACGGCGAGGCGGTGACGCGCAAGGCGCTGTACGAGGGCGCCCGCGCCACCAGACTGACCCGGGCCACCCTGCACGCGACCGTCGCCGGGGCACCCGTGTACCCGCGCATCGGCTTCGAGCCGAACTCCCCGATGCACTTTTACGCACTCAAGGGCTGAGGACCGTGACTGCCTGTCGCGGTTTGCACGTGCACCTTGGATCCACCGTCAAGTGACTGATGTGCGTGGTTTGTCCGGAGATGCAGGCTGACGGCAGCCGACACCTCGGGCGAGCCCGTCGGCACCCGGGACCCACACGAATGCCGACACGGAGAAAAGGATCTGGCGTGACACCAGTTGAGCAGCAGCGTTCGTTGAAGAGCAGCAATCCGATACTCGCCCGGCCGCAGTTCAAGCGGTGCGGCGGGCAGAAGACGGCGGCCAGGGATCCGCGAGCCGAGATCGCCGTCGCTCAGAGCCGGATCGGGACGGGCAAGGACCTGGATCAGGACCACGACCCCGCTCCGTTGCCCTTCTCCGTCGGTGACCTGATGACGATGGACGACGTCCTGTTGCGCGCGCTGGCGGGGCTCGGAGTGACGGCCCTGGCGGCCGCGCTGTCGTGGACGCTACTGCCGCACGCTTCCGTCGGTGCGGTCGCGTCCTATGGCATCGCCGCCGGCGCGGGACTGGTCGCCGCGGCGCTGGCGGTGATCCAGTGCCGCAGGAAACTGCCGTCCGCGGCCCTGACGTTGATGTTCGCCGCCTTCCAGGGTGTGTTTCTCGGTGTGCTGTCGGCCACAGCCTCCAGCCACCTCTCACCGGGGCTCTTCGTCCAGACCGTGCTGGGCACGATGGCGACCTCCGCCGGAGCCCTCGTCGCCTACAAACTGCACTGGATGCGAGTGCACCGACGCCTTTACGGCTTCGTCGGCGCCGCGGTGCTCGGCCTGTGCTTCCTCGCTCTGGCGGACGGGATCCTGTTCCCCCTCACGGGCCCGGACACCCTGGGCCTGGGCCCCGCAGGCCTCGGTGTCTTCATGGGCTTCGTGGGCGTCGTCCTCGCGGTGTCCTTCCTGCCCCTGCACTTCAGGAAGATCGAGGACGGCATCACGTACGGCGCACCCCGCGACCGGTCCTGGCTCGCCGCGTTCGGGCTCACCCTGACGCTGTCGTGGCTGTACGTGGAGACCGTGCGGCTGCTCACCCTCTTCCCGGGCGAGGAACTCTACTGACCGGGCGTCACACGCTCTTGATCAGAACCGTGGCCAGAAGCCGACGGGGTTCACCCCACGTGTGGCACGTCCTCCGCGACGGGGACCTCCCGCGTACCGTCCGTCGGGCACAGCCCCCGTATGAGCACGTCGAAGAGCCGCCCCGATCTGGCACACTCCGCGTCGTCCGTGCCGACGCGCCACAGTGGACCGAGCAGGAGCAGGATGTCGTCGGCCGTCGTTCCGGGCACGATGGTCCCGGTCGCCTCGTTGGCGTCCACCAGCGCCGAGAGGGCGTCGAGTAGCGGCCGGTACGTCTGCCGGCACTGATCCGTCAGCACGCCGGTGGCCCCGCTCATCGCGTCCGCGAACTCAGGCGTGCGCGTGCCGACACTCAGCAGGCGCTCCAGCCACGCGCGCAGCGCGAGCGGCGGCCACAGGGTGCTCAGAAGGGCGGGCACGGCGGTCACCAGCTCGTCCACCTCCTCCCCGTACACCTCGAGCACCAGGAACTCCCGGGTGGGGAAGTGACGATAGAGGGTCCTTGGGCCCACGCCCGCTCTGCGTGCGATGGTCTTCAACGAGGTGTCGCCGGGCGCGGCGAGCACCTCTGCCGCGGCTTCGAGGATGCGCAGCCGGTTGAAGCGTGCGTCCGATCTCATCGATGCTCCGGTCTCTCCGGTGGTGATGCCACGAGGTGCCGTTCTGCCGCGTCGGGCAGGGCTGATGTGTCACACATGTTGCCGCCACCGCTTGAGGGCGCCCGTGAGACACGTATTCTGAGTGAAACCTACACCGACATGTCGTCCGACGATGTTGGGTAGACACCCATCTCCCGCGCTGAGCAGAGAAGGCCATCGATCCCGTGTCCCATGAACGCCTCACCGCGCTGACCTCCGCCCTCGCCGACGACCTCGACCAGGGCTTCTGGGCCCCGGGGTCGCTGGAGCGGACCCTCGCGGCTCGGCTCCTCGTAGCCTGTGCCGGAGACGGGCAGTTCACCTCCGCCCGCCTGTACGAGACTCTGTGGGAGGGCAGCGTCGCCTTGACCTACGCCGGTGGCGGCCGCCTCGCCCGCCTACTCGCCCACCTCCACGAGGTGACCACGCACCCCGCACCGGACGCCGCCTCCGCGCTGTCCGACGCCTCACGACTGCTGAAGCGGGTGGCACAGGACTCGGTGCCTCCGACGTACCCCGCAGTCAGCTGACGGATGTGTGCCGCCCTCAGCCCTCGGGAGACTTCATGCCACGAAGCTCACACACCGGGGGCACAAGGGGAGAACCATGACGAGGTGTGGCTCCACCCTGATACAGAACTCTGACCGCGCCGAGGCGCCTGTCGAGCTGTCCACACTGACGCGGACGCCCATGCCGACGCATGTCCGGGGCGCCATCCTGACGCCTGTGCATGGCAGGCTCATGGCCACACTGGATGCCCCTGAGTGGGCCGTCCTGTATCTCGCAGGGCCGCGTCATGCTGACCTGGACGCCCGCGTCTTCGTCGTTCACCCACGACATGGGGGCATCGGTCAGGCCGTCGTGTAGTCGGCGACCAGCCGGTCCAGGAACACTTCGAGCCGTTCGTTCATCGCGCGATGGTCGTTGCCCCGCAGCCCCTCCGGCCGCTGGACGAAGGGGTGGCCTTCGAGCGCGGTGAGTTCCTTCTCCGCAGACTCGATGAGCCCCTCGACGATGTCCCGGTCGAACTCCAGGTGGCACTGGAACCCGTACAGGAACCTGCCGTACGCCACGATCTGCCGGGGGCACCCCTCGCTGGTGGCCAGCACCATCGAGTCGGCCGTGAGTCCCGGCATGTCGTGGTGCCAGTGCCCGGAGTCGAAGCTCTCGTCGAAGCCTTCGAACAGCCGGTGCCGACGGCCGGCCTCGGTGAGCGTGATGGGGAAGGAGCCGACTTCCGGCTCCGGGCTGTGCAGGCAGGGGGCCCCGAGCGCCTCGCCGAGCAACTGCGCGCCGAGGCAGACGCCGACGACGGCCTTGCCCGCCGCCGCGCAGGAGGCGATCAGTGACATCTCCGCCACCGCGTCGAAGTGTGGGCACTCGGCGGTGGTCGTGGCCGGGGACTGAGGGCCGCCCATCACGATGAGCAGGTCGATGTCGTCGGCTGTCGGCGGGAGAGCCTCACCGGCGTGGAGGCGGGAGTAGGTGACGGTGTGCTGTCGGTCCAGTGCCCACCGGGCGTAGGCCCCGGGGGCCTCGAACGCTTCGTGGACGACGAAATGCACGCGCATGACTTGTCGGATTCCTGTGGAGGTCAGCGTATGTGGGGATGGCCTGGAGCCGGAACGGTCGGCAGAAACCGTGGCCCTGCCCCTGTCGACCACTTGACGGCGTCGAGGGGAGGGCCCGGGGTGGCTCGAGGGAGGACATCACGGAGGAATCTGGTGAGGATCCCCAGCCGCCCTGGCTCATCGAGGGCCGACGCGTGTCCGCTCTTGAACGCGGCCAGCCCCTGCGCCGGGTATGTCGCGCGCGATTCCCACGGACTGCTCCGGTCCCACCAACTGGTCCCGTGCGGCCGCGCTCCAGAGAACCACAGTGCGGTGCGGGGCCGGACGAATCCTGAGAAGGCGATGAGGCAGCGGACCCGGTCGCGATGGCGGACGGCGGCCTTGACGGTGACGGCGCCGCTGAGCGAGGTCCGGCGATCACGAGTCGCTCAACCGGCTTTATGGGCCGTGGCCACCACCTGGTCGGCCGGCGGCACGTCGCCCGAGGGCGGCGGGGCCTGGAGTCCCGCCGCCCTTCGAGTGGTGTCAGCGGACGGTGGCTCGAGCGGCCCGCTCGATCACGTCGGCCACCAGGTGGGGGTGGGAGACGGCGACCGAGTGGGACGCGGCGACCTCGGTGGTGTGCGCGTGGGCGCGCTTGGCCATGAAGCGCTGCACGGCGGCGGGGATGTTGAGGTCCTGGGTGGTGATGATGTCCCAGCTGGGCTTGGTCTTCCAGGCTGCGGTTGTGGCCTTCTCCTCCAGGGCGGACTGGGCGATGGGGCGCTGCTCGGCGGCCATCAGCGCGGCCTGCTGGGCGGGCACGTCGGCGGCGAACTGGTGCGGGAACTTGTCCTGCTGGATGTACAGGTCGGTGGCGGTCGAGCCGTCGGCCTGCTTGTAGGTGACCGGGTCGAGGGTGCCGGGGAGGGTGGAGCCCGGGTACTTGTTGGTGAGCTCCAGGGCGCTCTCGCCGGGGGCGGGCAGGAAGGCGGCGACGTAGACCAGGGCCTTGACCTCGGGGTCGTTGGTGGCGGCCTGGCTGATGACGTTGCCGCCGTAGGAGTGGCCGACGAGGATCTTCGGGCCCTTGACGTGGTCGAGGACCGTGCGCAGGGCGGCGGCGTCGGAGGCCGGGCCGCGCAGCGGGTTGGCGGCGGCGATGACCGGGTAGCCGTCGGCGCGCAGGTCCGCGATGACGCCGTTCCAGCTGGAGCCGTCGGCGAAGGCGCCGTGTTCCAGGACGATGGTCGGCTTGGTGTGCCGTCCGGCGTCAGCGGCCTCGGCGGACTCGGTCACGCCGCTGGCGGTGCCGCTGAGGGCGAACGCGCCGAACGCGAGGCCCGCCGTGACCGTCGCGACCGCACCCGTCACCAGCTGCTTGCGTCCACCCTTGATATTCACCACGACAAACCCCTCTCAGACATGTTTCTCGGTACACGGGGCGGGCCCGGGTCTTGCCGGTATTCGTCACCGCCCTGACTGGTGATGAATCTGCCATGCGTGTCGTCACCTGTCAAGGCGGTGACGCAATGCGTGGGTGTCCGACGTGTGAGCTCTGACCATGCGCCGGACCGACGCCGACAGAAGGCGAAGTGCCATGAGCGACGCCGAGGAGAGGGCGTTATTGGCGGGATGGCTGCTTCTGGGGCATCCAGGAGCCGATCGGTGGTGCCTGCCGGCCCCTTCTGGGAGGCCGAGCCGGAGCACCAGGACCACCTCCAGTGCTACCCGGATACGGCAGCTGCCACTTCCCCGCGGCCCAACTGGCGCCAGCCCCGACGGGAAGTGTCCTGAACAGCGGCGTGGGGGGGGGGGGGGAAGGA